>NZ_CAWUDP010000037.1:0-92004 GCF_963920835.1 Scytonema sp. PCC 10023 | reverse complement strand
GTAAAACAACCAAAGCTGCGTACAATGAACGCTGTCTCGTCCCATCGGCACACTTACCCAATGCCTATCTGCTCCAATATCAATGCCTGCCGCATTCCGATTTATGGCAGGAAAATTGCTATCTTCAGGCGTGGTAGACGATTGCTGTTGGTTCATGGGAGCATAAGTGGTTGTGGTTGTTAACCTTGGCGGGAGAGTGTACCCTGCCTGGGTGTGGCTAATCAATCTAATCTCCTCACCGGGATAGTAAGCAATGCTACTTCACCAATATTTTTGCCAATATCACCCAGAACCAAGCTCTCAAACCGGCATCATTTACACCATTGTAAAAACGGTCTTAACTGTCAGGGTACTTGTTTAGTGTAAGATTTATCGACTCCAAATTCTCAATGCTTGTGTTTCTTTCATATTTTGCTGGCTGCGAAGCCGCTAGTTGGAGGCTCTTAACTTGCACATTTTAGAACCGTTATACAGTAAGGCTTTGAGAAACATCATAAAAATGTGCTTGTTTCATATTTTGCGGGAGCGTTAATCGCGCCTGTGGGAGGCTCACATCTTGCACCAATAAAAATTGATGTAACTGAATAACTCAGTATTAAATTAAAACCCTTAATTTAGCGATAAAAGCTCACAAAAATCAGGTAGCCTTATTGCGTATCTTTTTACATTCCCTGGGTTTGTACGGAGAGGTGCAAGATCTGAGTAATGACACTTATTTGTAGTAAGGACTTTAGTCCTTGCTTTGGTGGAAGAGGGCTAAAGCCCTCACTACGAATGGACGCACGGTTATTTAACCGGACATAATATTACGTTCAAAAAGTGGTTACTTCTTAACATGAGATGCTTGTTCATCAAATACTACTAAGTCGAACCAAAAAGTCGTGCCAACGCCAACTTCACTAACCAGATGCATTTTACTGTGATGCTTTTCCATTATATTCCTCACAATAGAAAGCCCTAAACCAGTGCCTTCTAGGGTATGAACTCTGTTTTCTACTCGGAAGAAGCGGTCAAAAATGGCTTCTTGGTCTTCTGGGGCAATGCCAATTCCAGTATCAGAGATTTCCACTCGCACCTGAGGTAGATGATGGTCGGTAGAATTGGACTTTGGTACGATTTGGTAGGCGCGGAGGGCAACTTTTCCACCCGCTTTAGTGAACTTAAGGGCATTACCAACCAAATTAGCTAACACTTGCAACAACAAATCGTAATTACCCACGACCAGTGGTAAGCTAGGAGCAACTTCCTGAATGAGTTGAATGGTTTTGTCCCTAGCATTCAGTTGGTAAGTACGCACTGTCTGCTCGATCGCTTGCGCCAGATCTACTCCATCGAAGTTATAGCTACGACCAGATTCCAACTTTGACAAATCCAAAACATCATTCACTAAGCGTGTCAATCTATCTGTTTCATGATTGACAGTGACCAAAAACTCCTTCCTTTCTTGAGTACTTAACTCTTCCCCGTAGTCGTGTAAAGTCTCAATCACATATTTGATAGCAGATAAAGGAGTTCGTAGTTCGTGGGAAACGTTGCTGATAAATTGGTTTTTTGCCTCGTTCAGTTCTACTTCGCGCGTGATATCTTGTACAGTGATCGCAATACCTTTGATACTCTCGCGTTGTTGGTTCACTTGGTTGACAACGGTAGTCAAAAGAATGCGGATAGTTCTTTTAATAGGTTGGTTAAGGAGAATACGGAATTCAGCGCTTTCGCATTCTCCGGCTGCCATTTCATACAAAGGACGGGTGATTTCCATTTCCACCGTTGAAGGCAAATGATGCAAAACGTTTTCGCCTACAACCTCAGCGCCTTCCCAGCCGAAAATTCTTCGTGCTGTGGGGTTGACTAAAATCACCTGCATACTGTTATCAATAAGGACGGCTCCGTCAGCAATAGTGGAAACTAGAGTTTCTAGCTTGGCTTTTTCCGCCGTCAGTTCCTCAATATTTTGTTCCTCATAGCGCTCCAAGCGCTCTGCCATTTCATTAAAATTGAGAATTAATTCCCCAAGTTCGCCTCCAAGTGGTAAGTCAATTTGCTGCTTGAAATTCCCCGCAGCAATTTGTTTTACCCCTACGAGCAATTCTTTAATTGGCTTGGTAATTGTCAAAGCGTTAATCACCCCTCCCAAAATTACCATCACCCAAATTGAGATAAAAACGGCAATGGTGACATCGCGGGTGAAATTTGTGGAGATCACAGCCGCCGGGTTGGGGTTAATGCCAATTGCCAACACACCCAGGTATTTGCCATCTGCAGTGAGTGGAACAAACACATCGGTGACTTCCCCATCAGGCGATCGATGTTGTCGCACCATCGGTTTTTCTGCATTAGCAGCGTAATCCTCTGGCAATTCTATCCGCCGTTCAATCGCAAGTGAAGTTTCTACCTCCGGTTCCCAAAAGGGAATACCGAAATAAATTTTTCCCGTTTCATCAGCATAAAGCATATAACGTACGCTCGACGTACTACTGTAGAAGCGTTGGGAAAATTGTGCTACCTCGGTAAGATTATGGTCAGCAATGAGTGGAGCAACGTTAGCCGCAAGCAGCAGCCCAAGGTCACGACCAAAGCGAGTATCATTTAGGCGTGCATCCTGCTGAATTGTATTCACAGCCCAGAACGTCAAACCACTCATTACCAGAGAAACCACCAAAGTGGCGGCGGCTAAAAGTTTGGTCTGGAGAGTGAACTCCGACCACCAATTGACAATTGCTTCTCTGATTGTTTTTAAAAGAGCTATCATCTTAAAAGGTTAAAAGTTATTATGGTGCTGACAATCAAGGCAGTAGGAAAATATATACTTTACCCAATACCTATTACGGTTTGACTTGTTAGGGCGAAGATAGTTGTGCATTGATTCCTATCAGGGTTCAAAACACATACCCCAACAACTAAAAATTAACAGCTTATTTGACAAACAAGTAAAGAAGAGCTGGAGATGAGGGAGATAGGGGAGATGAGGGAGATGAGGGAGAGAGGGGAGAGAGGGGAGAGAGGGGAGATTACGGAGATTAGTAATTGTTCATTTGCTTCCTCATCCTCCTCATCCTCCTCATCCCCCTGTTACCTGACTCGATGACCGATATCTCGGCGATAATACATCCCCTCAAAGTGAATACACTGTATCCCAGCGTACGCTTGGGCAAGCGCTTGGTCAAAATTTTCTCCGACTGCGGTAACATTTAACACGCGACCGCCATCTGTGAGCAGTTGTTCTTGGTTCAAGTTTGTTCCAGCGTGGAATACAGTTGTTCCTAGTGCCTCTGCCTGCTCAATGCCAGTAATAACTTTTCCTTTTTCGTATGCTCCCGGATAACCACCAGAAGCAGTAACTACCGTGACAGCCGCCCCCTGCTTCCAAGCGATGGGTGGCATTTGCGCCAAACGCTGCTCAACGCAAGCTAAGATTAACTCTTCTAGGGGTGTTTCCAAAAGTGGTAGCACGACTTGTGTTTCTGGGTCGCCAAAACGACAGTTAAATTCCAAAACCTTAAAATCACCTTTGGGAGTCATCATCAACCCAGCGTAAAGCACACCTCGGTAGTCAATGCCTTTTGCTTTAAGTGCGGCGATCGCTTTTTCCAAGACTTCCTTTTGAATTCTTGCCATCACCTCTTTTGTAGCAATAGGCGCTGGGGCATAAGCTCCCATTCCACCAGTATTTTCCCCCGTATCACCCTCACCAATCCGCTTGTGGTCTTGAGCGGGCTGCAATGGGCGAATTGTTAACCCATCTGTCAGCGCTAAAACCGAAACTTCTTCCCCAGTCAAGCATTCTTCAATAACAACAAATTTCCCAGCACTGCCAAATTCGCCGCCGAACATGGCATCAATCGCCGCCTGTGCCTGTTCTACCGTTTCAGCAACTATGACACCTTTACCAGCTGCCAAACCATCAGCTTTGACAACAATCGGTGCTCCTTGTGCTTTCACGTAGGATTTTGCCGCTGCAGCCTCCGTAAATACCGCAGCTTGTGCCGTCGGAATTCCTGCTTCCTGCATCAAGGCTTTTGCCCAAGCCTTACTAGCCTCAATCTGTGCGCCTGCTCTCGTTGGACCAAAAACTTTCAGACCTTTTGAGTTGAGATAGTCTGTTATGCCTTTTGCTAAAGGTACTTCTGGTCCCACCAATATAAGAGAAATGCCCTCATGCAGAGCAAATTGGCTGATACCTTCAAAATCATCTACTGCTAAGGGCAGGTTTTGGCAGCCTTTTATACCTGCCGTCCCCCCATTCCCCGGCGCACAGACAACTTGCTCAATTTGCTTTGATTGCAACAATTTCCAGGCTAGGGCGTGTTCTCGCCCTCCATTACCGACAACTAAAACTTTCACTGATATCCTCTTCGGTTTCTTGCAAGCGAGAATGCCCAATGGCTACTCGCCGTACAATTTTTCACCAATTCTGATGATTGTGCAAGTCCCCTTGTCTTGTTTTGCTCATGACATGATAACTGTCTTTAATTAGCTGAGAACTCTCCTGGGCGTCATCTTTAGACTATTCAGGAGTGCGAAACTCTAAACTGTTACAGAGATTGATATACGTTAAATCTTATCTCCACACACTGGGCACTATAACCATTAACAAGCAAGCAAAATAAAAAACAGGCTTAACTCTTAAGAGTTAACCTATTTCCAGCCGGAAATCAATCGTTAAGGCGGTTTCTATTGGATATCTGATTCTGGTGGTGCTATTTGGAAGCTGCGGGAAGTTTCAACAGCAGCAACACCTTCGACAGCAGAAACTTCTTCTACTTTTGTCGAATCAATCGAACCTACAATGACCCCAATTTGCGGCATCGACTGTTCAACCTTCATGCCGATAGCCTGCAAATTTTCCATCACTTCAAGAATCTGATTTTTATGTTCATCGTCTACAGAAATGACTAAATTCACCTGGGACATGACCGTTGCTTCGCTCCAATTCGCTTATTCGCTCATTCAAAATTGTAACCGCCAATACACGCCGATAATTGTGGATAATTCTCTGCGTTTATCTGTGTTAATCGGCGGTTCAAAATTCAAAATTTTCTAATTTTTAATTCCTCCGAAGGGAGATGACCAACTTCTCCTGCTCTCTTGCTCAAGAGCGGTCTAGACGTTGGCAATCCCGCGCTAAGCTGAAACTATAGCGCGGGAAGATGTCAACCTAATTCGTAATTACGAATTATTCAGGGGCTTGAACAAGTCCAGTGCCAACATCCACTGAAGGAAGGGGTAACCGACGAGCGCTTTGAGTCAGACGGCTCCAAAGCTCTTGTCCTTTTAGCCCACTCACTTGAGCATGGAGAGCAGCAATGCCAGCAACGTGTGGTGTAGCCATGCTTGTACCACTAATAGTCCTGTACTGCGTTGGCATGGGCCAACTAGAGTAGATATTCACGCCAGGGCCAGCAATATCAACCTGACCGCCATCTGGATTAATTCCCCCGTCGGAAAAATCGGCAACTCGAAGTTGGGAGTCTAGGGCAGCAACTGCCATGATCGATGGACAATTAGCTGGGTGTGCGACTGGATTGACGATACCCTGAGCGCGTTGGCTCTCATTACCAGCTGCGGCAATAATCAAAGTACCGCTCTTGAGTGCCCTTTGGGCAACAGCCTCATATACGCGGGAGTACGAATCTCCAGGTCGTGTCCGTGAGCCAAGTGACATCGAAATAATATCACAGCCCGACGCGATCGCCCACTCAATAGCTTGCAGAATCCCGGCATCTGTTCCAGTACCCTCGTTGGATAAGACTTTGCCTACAAAAATCTCGGCCTCGTAGGCAATTCCGTAACGAGGCAACTTGAGGGGTTTGAGCGCACCACAGGAAGTCCCTACACAGTGTGTACCGTGACCGTGCCCATCCTGTGCATCTTCACCTTCAATAAAGGACTTGCTAGTAATTGTCCTTCCTAAAAAGTCAGGGTGTTTGAAGTCAAATCCTGTATCTAGAACAGCAACCTTGATGCCTCGACCAGAAGCACCAGAGTTTACCACTTTGGTGAGTTGTAAGCCCCAAGTAGTGACTGACTCGTCGATATTAGCCTCCAGTAACCGATTTTGCGAACCAGGGAACAGGTTACCCACCAGGTTATTTACCGCATCGCGATATCCTTGCAGGTAATCAATTGAAGCTTTGCTTGTTAAATCAAGCGGTTGTAACACGTCGCTGATGGCGTAAACGACTCTCTCTGGCTCAATGGCTAGGATTGGGCTTTCTTCTTCACTTACCGCTCTGAGTGATCGCAACTGTTCCGGTTCTGCACTCACAACAGCCACGCCTAGAGTGCGTAACAGGATAGAACTGGGTTGCTGCTGAAATTCTTCTGGACTGGCAGCTCTGACACCAGTAGATTCACTCAGCATCTGCACACCCTCAGCAACTGCATCCTCGCGAAACAACACAAGGTATCTGCCTGTTGTTTCAATTGCACCCGATTCCACATTCAAATTGTTCATATTTTTAGCTTGTACTTGTTACTAATTTGTAGTGAAGATTTGTGAAGGAAATAGCTTTCCTACGACTTATACGTTGACACAAGTATGATTTTGTGATATAATTCATACCTGTTGACTGAACGGAAGTTAAGCTTAAAAAGCTTATCTTCTTGTCTTTTTTATAGGTGTCAGCTCTCATCAACTTATGCACTTAGGGGAGAGCCATAAAAATAAATGTCCCGCCTTAAATCTAAACCTGTCTCTAGTTTTATTCCCACTCTTGCAATTCCTCGCTAGTGTTGCGAAGTAAAGAATTGAGCTGTTCGCGACGGGTTTCAAAGTTCGCAGCAATAGATATCAGTACGATACCAACAAGCAAGCCAACAACCCATTTGAAAAATGGGTAACGCAAGCTGAAAATCACCAGTTGATAGAAACTTGTGATAAAAAAGGTGCCTACACCAACATAGAGAAAAGCCCTCACGCGCAAAGCTAATCCTGCAAAAATGGCGATAAGGCTGAAAATTCCCGGTACAAATGCTGTGTCTTGATGAAACACAATAGCCCATCCACAAATCAAACCGCTGCCTAGGAACCGTAACCAGTGGCGACTTGCTTTCATTTCTGGTAGTCTCAACCCAGGGTCACATTCGGCAACATACAGCAGTGATAAACCAATTACTGTGACATACCACAAAGGATCAGTCAGATGTAAGCCGGAAAACCAACGAAACAGCGCCCAATCAATCAGCACCACGCTGAGATAGGTAAAACGGAATTTTTCCGAAAACTTGGCAATAAAGGCATAGAATCCAGCTGTGATCAGTAAGCCGACTGGGTAAATTTCTGCTCGACTTTCCCACAAATATATTAATGGCAAAACATATGCGGCGTTTTGCCAAGGTCTTTTAGACCAGCCCCAACGCTCCCAAGGTAGGATATAGAGAAAGTAGGCAACCACGGAGGCAATAGGCGCTCTCCAAGGAAGTAATGGTCCAGCAAACAAGCGCCCTACTGCTGTATGTATCCAGTAAATTCTTAGCCCAGCTATTTCTAACAAGCCGAGGTAAACCCAGGTTTCTGCTATCCTGATCTGCGGATGGTAGCGTCCTTGAAAAATGGCATAGCGAATCAAAAACACCCCTGTTCCCAAACCTACAAGGCGGTTGATTGCAATCGGGGTGAAAGTGGCAGAAAGTAATAGACAGCTACTCACAGCCCAGTGAACATGAGCAACAACTTTCAGTTCTTCACTGGTTAAGCGTAAGTAGTCTACTAGCCAAGGCGAGAGAATGCGATATGCATACATAATGCCAGTGCCAAGAACAGACAGAGCAATTAAGCCATCGCCGAATGCTCCTCCTGGTACTTGCAAGAGTTGATATAGTAAAATCTCATATGCCGAAATTGATACCCCGACGAGTCCCAGATAAACTAGGGGTTTCAATTGTTGACGACGTCGCCCGACTCCAATCGCAATGAAAGCTACGCCAAGGGTTGATAAGCCTGTCCAGTTGGCAAAGCTGTGCGATCGCAGCACGGCACCAAAGACACCATACACTAGGGGCAGAATGTGCCAGCGGTTGGGCAGTTGTTGAAGTCGGTGTTTCGAGCGCCACCACTCCCCTAAAAGCTGAGTTATCAACCCTAAAGCGATGTTGGCAATTGTAATTTTGATGATAGAGCGATCGCCCGTAAGGGCGCTGCACTCTGTGCAATCGCCAAAACCCAGAACTTCGGCAATCAATAATTCCAGACACCATCCAATACCATAAAAGCCCCAATTGGTGGGTTGCTGCCAACTGCGGTAAACAATTGCTCCTAAAATTATTGCGGAGGAAATTAAGTAGAAAAATCCAGGTTGAACAAGCCCTTGGTAAACAAACAGGGAGTGGACACTCAGCAGCAACAACTCAACACTGCATAATGCGATCGCCCACTTATCGCTTGCTTCTGCATAAATCGCTACTAATTCGTTCTCTCTCCTGCTTAACAAACTACGAACTAGCCATAAGCCCACAGTGCAGACTGCTCCCGCTACAAACCAGCCCTGTACTGACAATCGCGCTAAACCTGGCACACCTTCCCATAACAGGGCAGCGATGAAACCCAGTCCATAACCTACAGTAATTAACGCAGATAGCTTGTGTCGGAGATACCGCGTATTGCTCAACATCAAAGCACTAGCGACAGCGAAACTTATTAATCTACCTCCAGATAGAGGTAAAGTGAGTGACTGAGCAAGTGCCAAAGCGGCGACACTCAACCAACCGTTGAGAGTGGGACGTGCTACTGCGCGTTCGCGATTTTTCCATCCCAAAATGGCAATACCTGTGAGAGTCATCGGGGCTATTAACCAAATTAAACCCCAATGCTCACTACCATTACCAAAACCAAACCATGCTGATTCAGCATTCTTCCATAATAGAGCGTAGCTAAGTACCGCCAGTCCCAAACCCATGTGCCATGCACTGCGATGCCAAACTCCGTTGCCTAAACAACTAAACAACCACTCTGCAACCGCCACAGCTAACACAATGCTTGCCCAGACTTGTATATTAAGATTGGGAACTAAGCGGTCAATGATTGAGCAAAGCGTCAGCACTCCACCTATCTGAGTCATGTACACTAGACTTATTCTGGTGGGAAGCCGTCGCTGGCTAACACAACCTAAAGTCATTGTGGACAAGAGTAAATTCAAGGAACGTAACGTGGGATTTATCAAACTCACCACAGTAAGCGAAATTCCAAACACCAGCGTTAATGTTTCCCCAAAATTAGCTAATTGCACCTTATCAGCGTGGTAAAGCCTATCCGTCAACACCAGCATGAAAACGACGTAGGGAAATAACGCCACACTCAGTAACGCCCACGGTGTATTTTGAGAATAAGTCAGTTGAGTTCCAGTGGCGATCGCCCATTGCTGCAATTGAGAAGGCACTAACAGCCAACCCAACCAAATCGTCTCCAGCCCGATGACGAAAATTGCCGCCACATCCATTGGCGTACCACGCAACTGCAAGCGACGCCCCAAAAACCACAAACCCAACCCACTGACAGCTGTTGCTTGCCAAGGAAAGGGTGCGCCAACCGACACCAGCCAACCAAGGAACAATAAAATACCGCCAAGGAGTTCCCAGGGAAGAGGAAGAGGAGGGGGGGGAGATGAGGGAGATGAGGGAGATGAGGGAGATGAGGGAGATGAGGGGGATGAGGGGGATGAGGAGGTAGATTTGGGTTTATGTATATTATTTGACCCCTCTCCGCCGTTAACGGCTCCCCTCTCTGCTTGCGGAGAGGGGCTGGGGGTGAGGTTCTGCGCCAACCAAGCCACCAGCCAACCGCAAATGCCCATAGCCAAGCCTAATTCTTGGACATCTACGCGGACAATAAACATTGCTCGTACCAGCAGCACCAATAAAGCATAAATAATCACAACCGAAGGCAGACTGATACCCAACTCAGTTTGCCTCTCCTCAACTGGTGCAATTTGCCTTTGTTGGTTACGAGTGTGATAAATAGTAGCAATGGTTGTTCCTACCGTTGCCAGATAAACAGCAATCAAGGGAAATCCTGGGATTTGCCAGCCCCAGTGTAAGTACGACAGTCCTAAAATATTGAGTAGAGGCAATTTCCTAGCTTGCTTATTGATAGCAAACAGCCGATTGTCGCAGAGTAAAACAGTAATAGCTGTGAGGGCAATAGAAGCTATTGCAACCACTATCCAGCCCAAAGGATTTTGCCAGAGACTGAAGCTGTCCATTGCCCAAAAGTTTACTGGCACTAACAACAGTGTGACAATGAGCAATGCCCGAGTTGTTAAGCTTAAATGAGACTGTCTGCCAGCCCAAAAACTTATACCCCAGAAACTTAGGGTATAGGCAAGCAAAACTCCATACTGTCCTGATGGCGGAAACTTTTCCCACTGACTCGCAGCAAGTACCCCAGAGGACACCACCACTAAGAACATTCCTAAAAACAGCAGCCACCGGACGCTTAATTCTTCCCCCAGCGACTGCAACATCCTAGCAAGGACATTGGGTTTTTTGGCTGTTAGTGATGCATCGTCCTGATGTAAAGACGTTGCATCCAAGAGTTCTATATTGGCGAACGTCTGTTGTGGTTCAGGTACAGCCCGTGGTTGCAACTCCACATGACAAACTAGAAACTCTTGACAGATATGCCTCACTTGGGCATCTGATATTAAACCTAAGCGCAACCATATATCAAGCCCATGCAATAACTCAGGATGGGTAGATGGAAGCCTGACTTCAATTTTGAATGGAGGATCAAAGTTCAATGACATAAGCCCCACGCACAGAGCGCGATAGTTAAATAATCCTCCTGATAGAAATTAGTTTTGCATCATTTGTGACACTTGCTCGGCTGACCGTTATAGCAATTCACTTTTTGCTTGAAACATATAACCGTTCCTAACCTCCCTGATACCTTGGGGAGCTGCCGCAAGCGGTGGGGTGAATTTGTATCAAAAATTAAGTGAGATGACATGAATTCGTTACAATTCAAAATGTCAATTATAAAACTAAAATAAATTTTAATTTTGAATTTATCTAACTTCATTCATAAGTCATTTAGAGGTCATTTATAAAGTAAATATTAAGTAGGATGTGTTACGGCTATGTAAAGATTTGGAAGTTTGAGAGAGTTAGAGCTTGCCGTAACGCATCACATTTGGTAGTCCGTTAAAGCAACGCGTAACTCACTCTAAGATTTACTTTATAAATCCGTTCTTACTTTAAAGTTTTTTAGCAATTAATTTGATTATTAGTAATATTTTAAATTTCCTATATAAACTAACTTCTATCGAGTTTTGCACGCCTAACTCATCTAAAATCTAGTAGCAAAGAACCTCTGATAAAACTTCATCTGGGTAAACTTTTGAACCTTCGGATTACCTATAGCATTTCTCATGAAATGTATGAGACTTGCAAACGGGCGAGTGGTAGACTTTGCTGTAGTAGAAGAAGTTGTTACTACGTCGCTTATATCTACACTTTCAGTATGTTCTACTTGCCAAACCATCGCCGATTCAGCAGGATTAGTGCAAATAACTGGTAACCAAGTGGCACAAGGGTATTCTCCCTCAAGTTGTTGCAGTCTTTTTCGTGCAGAACGCATTGCAGTATATGAGGACTGTCCACGGGAAAACTCTGCTAAAAAAGACTTTAAAAATTCTTGCGCGACTACATCTGGTACAGGCTCTCGCATGACAATAACTTGGGGAATTTGTAAATCCTGTAGCTGCTGCGCCAATCCCAAACCATCGCAAGAGTTGAAAATTGCCAAGCGTAATCCACGATTTATAGCATTCTTAAGAGCATATTTTAATTGGTCAAGGCTAATTGTGTCTTGTTGATTAAGTTGAAGATAACCTTTTTCTTTACTACAACTATGACCTGCAAAAAAGAGAATATCCCAATCTTCTTGCAAAAGCTGATCATGAAAATTGTTAAGCTTTGGCTCTACTAAAAATTTAATTTCTGCACAAGTTGATAATTTTTCTAAAAAAGCCATATCTTGGCTGATATCAATTCCTTGACTATCACCAAATACCGCTAATATTCTGATTTTGGATGTTTGATTTTTGCGAGTCGATTTATAGACTTTTTGATACTCTAAAGCACTTAAGGCAACTTCTGCCATAGGATAATTCTCAAATAAACTCCACAAATGCCAGGGGATTCGCCGCAGTAAATCATCATTGGTTTCAATAATGAAACGAATTTCTTCTGATGGTTTCAAATGTATATCTAATTGATATAAAATTTTATGAAACTCTGTTGAATTTAACCATGCATTTATTTGAAGAGATAATCCCTGACATAAATCGTTAATATCTACTTCGGAAACATTTGTTATACCAGCTTCTTCAATTTCAAGAATATCATCATCATCTTCATTTTTTGAAGTGTTAATAAACCGAGTGAAACGATGATAATAGACTGAATATATTGCCTGCAGCTTGCGGTAATATTCGGCAATTTCTGGTGAGGCTGGTAAAGTTGCAGTAAATTTCATTTGATAGCAGTTGTTTGATTCACCAATATGTACTGTTACAAAGGGAAAACCTGCGTATAAATCTCCGTGACCCAAACTTAAAACTACTAATCTGCTCATAAGCGTTTAATAAAAAGTCAGATGATTCATTTGGATATAGAATCGTATCTAATTTTTGAACAAAGCTTTAGATCAAACCCTGATAAAACAGGCTTTTCAATCTCAGTGTGTTGTCAAAAACTAAATTGGAGTTCTATATCTCAAATTCAAAGTTTAAAAGAGCGAAAATCATTCCAAAAAGTAACACAGAGCTAATCCAGTCCTATCAATGTTTGCATAAATTCAATATATGCAATTGACTCTAACTTGTCGTCCACGTTGAGTTGAAACTTTTGCACAATAGAATGATTGATGAATTAGTCCATCTCGAAATCGAAGGTTGGCCCCAAGTAAAGTTGGAATCCAAATTCAAACCTTAGTAGGTCACATCCTCATGGGCTTTCTGCTTCTATCACTGTAAGAAATATCGGAATTTTGGCTAATTACCTAAAGGATCTGCTAACGGCAAACAGATACTTACGGTTGTACCTGCTAAAGGGTCAGACTGGATAGACAACGTGCCTGTGTGTTCCTCTACAATTCGTTTGACGATCGCCAATCCTAGCCCAGTTCCACTTGGTTTACTGGAATAGAAAGGTTGCGTTAGCTTTGCCAAGACATGGGGTGGAATTGCCGCACCACCATTATGAACATGGATGCACACCTGACTGGTATCGGTATGCAACTCAACACTACAAGTTACAGTTTCGCCAGGAGCGATGGGCGAAGCCCCGCCGGGTACGGCGATCGCCTCACAAGCGTTCCGCACCAAGTTGATCAGCACTTGTTTGAGCTTGTCGCGATCGCCTAAAACAATAACTCCCACAGATGCCGGGATCAAGATAATTTCTCGCCCCAAGGCTTCTTTTGTAGCCCGCAAGGTATCCAGAGTTGCAGCCGCCAAAGCGTTGATTTCTACAGCAACTCTGTGGGAAACCTGCGGCTTGGCGTAGAGCGAGATTTCGTTCAACAGGTTTGCTAGACGCTGCGCCTCGTCCATTGCCAAGAATAGTCGCTCTTGGGCTGGTTGGGAGAAGCTAATTTGCTGGAGGTGATGCAAGCAATCAGTTATTGTAGTCACTGGTTGGCGAATTTCGTTCACCATCCGCGTGGCAAACTCACCAACGGCTGCTAGTCGTTCCTTCTCAATCAGGCGAGCTTGGGCGGCTCGTAGTTCTTGGGTGCGTTTTATTACCTCTGCTTCCAAGATTTCTTGGAATTGCCATTGCTGGTGATACAGGCGGTGGTTGTCGATCGCGATCGCTGCCCGTTCTGCAAACAACTCCACAATCCGCAATTCCTCATTGGTAAACTGACGCGGTTGCTTATTGAAAGAACAAATAGTGCCGATAATCTCGCCTTGGGGAGTCTGCACAGGCACCCCTAGGTAGCAAAGGTAACCTTCTGGTGGAGTGCCATGTCCTTGTTGGCGAGCATCTGCAATCACGAGTGTTCGTCTCTGCTGAGCAACAACGTCTGACAGGGTGCCATGCAACGAGTAAACCCGCTCACTCTCGCTCACCTCCAGGCTACTGGCAGCGATTCGCCCCGAGTCTCTCTCACGTAGGGTGACAATCGTCCAGTCTGAACACACCAACTCGCTAACACTGGCGGCGATGTCTTGTAGATAGCGATCAAGAGGAAGATGGGAACGCCCGATGAGAGCGGATAAGATATCAATGCTCCTTTGATGATGCTGCTGACTGTGTAATTGGGAGGTAGTTGGCAACTTCATCAAGAACTCGGTCGCTTGTGTGCCATCCGAATTAGAGAAAATGGCGCTTGTTGAACGTTCAGGTGGCTCCAGGACAGGTAGCGAAATACTTACCACTGTACCTGTTGTCGGGTCAGACTTAATGACCAACTGCCCACTATGGGCAACCACAATCCGTTTGACTATTGCTAGCCCCAGCCCATATCGATTGGGTTTCGTGGAGTAGAACGGTTCTGTCAAGTTTGGCAACAGTTCTGGTGAAATTGGTTCACCGCTATTGTGAACCTGAATACTCATCTGACTCGTTGTACTTTCTGCTACGCTTAGGAGCACCACACTGCTTGGAGGACTTGCCTCACAAGCATTCTCCACCATATGTAGCAACGCTTGGTGTAACTTCACTTTGTCGCCTAAGAACAGATGTGCAACTGGGGCAATTTTAAACTCAATTTGACGCTCTCTCGCCGCAGGCAACTCCTGCAAAGATGGCAAAATTCCTGTAAGAAACGAATTTACCTCAAGTTCTGCGAGTTGCAACACCAAAGGCTTGGCGTAAACCAAAATTTGCTCCAGCAGGTATTCTAAATGACTGGTTGCACCTAAGGCTTGCAATAATTGCATCTTGGCGACTTCCGGCAGTTCAGCTTTTTTAAAATAGTTCAGCCCTATTTTGACCGTTGTCAGGGGGTTACGTAATTCATGCACAATCATTGCAGCAAATTCGCCCGTTGCCGCCAGACACTCACTTTCAACTAATTTCGCTTGAGCAGTCCGTAGTGCTTCTGTACGCTTGGCTACCTCAGCCTCCAAAGTTTCATTAAATTGCTGCTGCTGTTGGTAGAGCTGGTAATGAAACAGCGCCGTAGCAGCACGTTCAGCAAAAATTTCGGCTATGCGAATTTCGTCACTACTAAACTGGCAGGGCTGGACGTTGAACGAGCAAATCGTACCAATCACCTGTCCCTGAAACGTTCGCAGTGGCACACCTAAGTAAGACAGGTAGCCATCCGGTGGCTCACCATACTGAGTAGTGATGCTTGCATCTGTGACAGCCAAAGTACGCCCAGTTTGCACCACCGTATTTGTCAGTGTGCCATGTAGCGAATGAAGCTGATCCATGCCATCAAATTCTAAGCTACTCGCCATCACTCGCTCAAACCCATCCTGACAGAGGGTGACTGTTGACCAGTCCAAACGTAGCAAACGACTAAGTCCGCAAGTAATTTCGTGTAGGTAGCTTTTGATTTCACCGGAACGGTAGCTCAAGAAAGATAGTGTCTCCAAGATACGTTCTGCCGTTCTTTCCGGCAGAGGTGTCCCTAATTGGTTATCTAGATGGACTTGGCTCACTTTTGGCTCACTTAACGCGATCGCGGGGCAATAGCTTTTACTCCAAGATTGTACAAATAATGAACTAGCCCGCCCTGTTTTCAACTGAGGGCGCGGTTTCTGTAACCTCACCCACAGGGCAGTGCTTAAGAGCGCTTCACGCGGGATAGTTGCTTCATGCTGCCCGTATCTTTATGAGTGCGAGTGCTTGAAGTAGAGCTAAGCCCATCAGCGCTTACGAGGCGCGTTCCACACCCCGACAGATTATTGAATGCCCAAGAAAGCATTACTTCACAAGCAGCTTTGTCGCGCTGTTGAGTGTAACCGCAGTGACTACATTGGTGAACCCGCTCCGAAAGTTCTTTCTTTTTCTGGGTTCCGCACTTTGGACACGTTTGACTGGGCTTAACAGTTTTGGTCGGTAACTCAACATAAACTCCACCACTCTCTTTCACCTTGTACTCAAGAGTTTTCAGGAATCTACTAATACCAACGTCAAGTATGGATTTGTTTAGCCCAGCTTTTTGGCGCTTACGTTTACTGCCCTTGTTTGCTTTCTTGGTCATGTTTTGGACGTTCAAAGCTTCGGTCACTATCGTTCCATGACGGAGAGATATGCGTCTAGTGACCTTGTGTATCCAGTTCTGACGTTGATTAGCAGCCAAGATGTGCAACTTACCAACACGTCTGGAAGCTTTCTTCCACCGCTTTGACGCCTTAATTTTCTTTTTGTAGTTTGGTGCTTGTTTGCGTCGTGTTTGTTTAGAAAGTTTTTTGATTTTTGCTTCGGTCTTCCGTAGAAACTGGGGAGCAGCGTACTGGTGATACCCATTAACCTCTGTCTCGCCCTCCGAGATCCATGCCAGCGTTGCTGCGTTCTCGCAGCCCATGTCTATAGCGACAACGTTAGCAACTCTAGTTGAACGAGATTTCTTAAGCAGAACGTCGTCAATCTCCACCGTGATGGATGCATACCACTCACCGTTTTTGTAGAAGATGGTGCAAGTAGTAGGTGTCCCCCATAGTCTTGCCTCCCCACGCATCCGAATTTGCCCAATTTTAGTTAGCTCCAGATAACCGTGTTTCCCAGTTGTATGAGCTTTCCAGCCACTTGTTGCGGGGTAAGTCCATCCTTTGTATTTTCGGGCTGATTTAAACTTGGGATACTTTCCCAGTTTGCTAAAAAATCTTTGAAATGCAATATCAACGCGTTTCACCGTGGCTTGTAACGCTTGGGAATTAACGTTTTTGTACTCCACCCACATTTGTTTGAACGCTGGCAGTGAGTTCTGTTGCTCGTAGTAATCGACGCTATGCCCAAGCTTTTGATATTGAGTTTTCCTGTTATAGACTGCCGCGTTCCACAGATCTTTGTGGAGTTTGCGGTGGTAATGCAGTGTTTGGTTGATTAATTTGGTTGGGTATAGTCTAAACGTTGCCCGTCGCGTTGCCACTTGTCATCACCTCCTTGTTTCTACTATTCTGTACCTATCGCGCTAGGTATGTCAAGATGCCAATTACTGATTCTGGGAAAAACTGGCAGAAAAAAAACTCTGAAAAAACCCGTGAATATTCTCGTGCTTACAGAGCTAAAAAGACCCAGGTGACGCTATATCTTGATAGTTGGGTTATTGAAGAAATCATTGCTGCTAAAGAGGAAGGGACTAGTAATGCTTCGTGGGTAAAGCAACAGATCGAGGACTGGGCAAAACAACGGAGATTGTCAAAAACAGCACTGCCCCCATCCTCTGTTTCTACTAATGTAGAGATTCAAGAATGAGGGCGTACTGTTTTTGACCGCCTTATATCCCCTCCCTAGTATGTTGAGGAAGCGGAATTACGGCGTTTTTATTAAACAAGAGTGCATGCAGTTAATGTTTATGAAAAAAAACCACAGATGAACACAGATGATTTATCTGTGTGCATCTGGAAGACACTGCGCCCTTGGTGGTTCCCCCCGTTGTTCGCGTATCCCTCACGGGACGCTTTGCGACGAGAGCGTCTCCGTGCCTCCTGCGGAGGTCGCACGCTACAGGCGCAGCCGTGCCGCACCGCGAGGGAGATAGCAAGTGTCCGTTGTTCATCTGTGGTTGCAAATATCTTTAAACGAAAATGAGTGCAAAAAGTCTATGAGCTGAAACATCACTCGCGTAACACGTAACCAACGCCTCGCACGGTTTGAATCAACCGCTTTTCGTTGTTCTCTTCCAGCTTCAAGCGCAGGTAGCGGATATAAACCTCGATAATGTTAGAATCTCCTATAAAGTCATAGCCCCAAACGTGTTCTAAAATCTGGTCGCGGGCGTAGACTTGGCGGGGATGACTCAGTAGGTACTCTAGCAAGTCAAACTCCTTAACCGTGAGTTCGATCGCCCGTTGGCCACGGAATACTTCACGAGTACGGCGATTCAAGCTCAAGTCTGCAAACTGCAACACATCTTGGTCATCTTCCTGTTGGCGGCGCAGGTGGGCGCGAACTCTGGCAAGCAATTCCTCAATACTGAAGGGTTTGACAACATAGTCATCTGCCCCAGCATCCAACCCAGCAACGCGATCTTGCACCTCATCTCGCGCTGTTAACATAATCACAGGTACTTTGTTTCCGGTTGTTCGCAGACGGCGACAAACTTCTACGCCAGTCAGTCCAGGCAACATCCAGTCTAGAATGACCAAATCTGGTGAAGACTCCCGCGCCAAGGTTAGTCCTGCCATGCCATCATGCGCTACGGTGATACGATATCCCTCACTATTCAGTTCCAGCTCTATGAACCGAGCTAGTTTGATTTCATCTTCAATTAAAAGAATATGTGCGGTTATCATAACGACCTGACTATTTTTAGACCGAAGTTCTTGTAGAGAACTTTGGGATGAGCAAGGGGAAGAGATAGGACAAACAGCCTGATACAAAGTTGCATTCGTTCAGAGAAACTAACACGCTAAACTCACACATCCCCATGAACTGAAAATTAAGGGCGACGGGAATTTTTGAACCAACTTCTCCTTGTTTTTAGTTTAAACCAAAGCAAGCGCATCTCTTTCTCGTGTGCGTCTTTCTGCTTTGACTGCAACTTGGTATCAGTATCATCTGCGCGTACCTGGTTAAGCAGGTCTTGTAGAATTTCAATAATGCGTTCCGTTTCTGCAGTCGCCGTTTCCAAGGCTTCGCGCTGCGGAATTGTCAGGTTAGTCCCTCGGCGTAACAGGCTTTGGAGATAACCGTAGACTATGCTTAGAGGAGTGCGTAGATCGTGGGAAACTTGGTTTGTAAACTGCCGTTGTCGAACTTTTGTTACAAACAGGCTAGTAGATAGTTGATGGCAGGATATGACCAGTTGTTGAACTTCGCGGGGGAGTCGTTGCAGATTTACTGGGACTGGTTGAGTGGTATCGTTGAGGGTTACCCACTTGTTAATTTGCAACAGTGGTAGAAGCGATCGCCTTACAATAACTGCAATCGTAAACGTAAGCACGGGAAAAAATAGGATGAGGGCGATCGCTAAATTCTTGGTTGCGGCTTGGGAGCGAGATAGCATCTCGGTTATGTCAGCAGCGACATATAGCATAGCTGTTGGTTGGTTCACCATTGGCACTGGTGTAGCCTTAACTATCAGTTGTTGTCCAGCAACTTTGTAGCGCCTCTTTTGAATAGATGAAGCTTGAAGGGACATCAGCACCGCCTTTTCACTAGCAGGCATTGAACTCAAATTTGGGGATACCAGTACTTCAGTGTTTGTCTGCTTCACCCACAGCCACATGGGTAACGATGACCAATTATCTAGAGTTGCTTGTAGCTCATGTTGCCAAGCGATACTCTTACTCTTGGGTGCCATCATATTGGTCACTTGAGTTGCTACCAATGAGAGCGTTTGTTGATGATTTTCAATGACCATGCGCTCCATTGTCCAGCTTGTGCAAATGACAACGACCCATATTCCCAGGGCAAAAACACCCATCATCCCCAAAGTTAAACGGAGTACTAAAGAGGACGGAACAAGCCACTCCGACTTCATTTTGATTATCTTCTGTAAAAGGATGCTAATAGCAGTCATGAGAAAAAACGTTTGTCATTTGCACTCACGTTTGTTGAACCAAAGGTTAGGGAGATAAAAGCTGTCCACGAGTGCTCATTTGCTCGTGAAGCTAGAAAGTAAATCTAAGGGAATTCCAAGAAATAAATTATCGCTAACAGTGGGGTGGGCACCCTGGCCGCTCTAAATATGGGACGGGTGGGGACACCCATCCCACAAGAAAATTTAGGACGTTTTTTTATTTGGAAGAATCTAATACAGGGCGGATGGTAAAAAGGCCCCTGCTGGTTCGTTATACAGCCCGAGGCTCATCAACGTTGCGGTCTGGGTGACACGCAGGTCATGGTTCAAACACCAACGGAACAGGTCGGCGTTACGCATCGGAACATAGAAGCCAAACTCAGCGGACGCTGGAGCCGCCCCGATAAGCGCCTTTAAGTCCTCATTGTTCTCGCCGACAGCGTGGCCGAAGAAGCCAATTTCGCTGGCGTAGCCCGATACGCGCCCATCACACTCGACAAGCATTGCCGTGCCCCGCCCGACACCTCCCTTTAGTTCGCCCGCCCGGTCATGACCATGAATGCGGTAGCAGAGACGATTACACGCAGCAAGGTCGGTCTCAGTCGCCGGACGAACGGTGCGACCAGGTATCGTCAAGCCGAGCGGTTTACCTTGGAGTTCCGCCAATGGCTCGCGCACATCAAAGCCGAGTTTGGTATACAGGGAAAGCGAGCGGCTGTTATGCGCGGCTTGAACGAGCCGCACACCAGCGCACCGTTTTTCGTGTGCCCGCTGTAAAACATGTTCCATCAGGCGGCGACCAACGGACCTGTTTTGCGCGGCAGGGTCTACCGAAGTGGGGCCGATACCGGCGATAGTGTCGCCTTCCCACAAACAGTTGCTGCCGATGACGCGCCCGTCCTCAGCCTCAGCCACGACCAAATAAGCTGTCGGGTCTGCTAAAATTTCGGTCAACATTTCCGCCCCAAACTCCGCAGAAGGAAAGTCGGGTACCAAGCCGTGCTGTTCCGCAATGGCACGCAACCCTTGATACAGAATGGTGCCACAGGGAAGTGCGTCGTCGGGCCGTCCGGCACGCAGCATCACCGAAGATGTTTGTTCAAATACTTTATCCATGATGAAAAATAAATCAGATCTAACGAGCACTAACGCCACTACTAGCTTGCAGTGGTGCGTAGCCAAAGGTGGCGTTTGCCATGCGACACCAGATGACCACAGATTTGAAGTTTGCTACATTAACAGCATCGGGAATGGGGTAGCGTTGAGTCCCGTTGTACTTTTGTAAGCGCCCCACATTTACGAAACTACCCTGGTTTTTATATGCTTGTGGTGGTTTGCCAGTGGTATCTAGAAGAACGTGCAGATCCGGTCCTTGGTCGCTGGTACTGAAGGCACCATCTAGTTCCAAGTAGCGATGTCCGTTTTCGGTGACGATGCGAGCTGAACCTGTAGTTGGCTTTTCTCCAGCCAGAAATTTGCCAGATACTACAGCCATAGACTTACCTTGCGCCACAAGGATATTATTGTTGCTAGCACTTGAGGTGTGGCTGAGGTTCCGGGACGCTGTTATTTGAGCTGCTTGTCCTAACACAGGTACAGTGGTAATGATTAAGGAAGTCGCGCCTAGTAATACCAATTGATTCAGTTTCATTGTTGTTCACTCCATTCAATTTGTCGGCTCAATTTCATCTTGGTTCAATCAGCCTGGAAGAAGATGATTTTTTCCTGAGAAATGAGTGAATAAAACTGAAGTAAGGCTAAGATTTTACCTAGAAACGGCTCAAATTGAGTTCAAGCCAAAATATGAATTTTATCTGAGAAATCGCTGAAAAAAACTCACCAAAAATTCTATAACTTATCAGATAATCTATAGCGGCTGCTCATTTGTACTGCTTGAACTCACGCCACAATAACAGTGTTCTGTATGAGTCTTTGTGGCTATGAATCGGACCTTTGCATCTCATTATCTTCTTTACATTTGCACCGGGGAACTTCAGTCTAGCACCCTCTCAAGTCCTAGTGGCAAGCAAATTCTGGTGTGACACAGCACAATTCTGTCGCAGGAAAAAGCCAACACGGGTTGTACATAAAGTTGTATGAAAACAAGAAAAAGAAATATTTTCAGCCGAGTTTCCAGTTCCTTCTACCTGTGGACAGCCATCCTCATCTTTGCAGCTGCCAATGCCGTAACCCGCAAAATTACAGAAATTGGATCACAGCACCTTGTCGATGGCAGAAATCCGATTTCACTCTGCAATGTTTTATTTGTCGGCAACCTCTGTGCTTTAGCGATGATGTTGTTAATTTTTGGCAGAGAATTGAACCAACGCACCTTAAGACAGTTAACCCGTGGAGATTGGATCAGCTTGGGAGTCATAGCTATCCTTTCCGGTGCCCTTGGTCCTGGGCTAATTTTTGGTGCCCTAGACAACACCACCGTGACCAATGTAGTGCTGATTGGTCGGCTGGAACCACCGCTCACCTTAGCTTTGAGCATCTGGCTTCTGGGAGTTAGGGTCAATACTTGGACGATCGCGGGTGCGATCGCGTCTTTTGCTGGTGTTGCTGTGACATCATTTCTGCCTAGCTCTGGTCAAACTGTAGCGCTGATGGGAGGTTCATTGCATATTGGCAACGGGGAGTTGATGGCAGCCGCTGGCGCTGTGGTTTTGGCTATTGCTACGGTCATTAGTAAGTTACGATTGCAGCATATCCCCTTAGGCTTTTTTAATATCTTTCGCACGGCTTTGGGAACGGTTGTCTTCTTCTTCCTCGCTCAGTTGCTTTACGGAACACAACACTTTCAAGATGCGTTCTCGCCGTATCTTTGGCAATGGATGCTCCTTTACGGGGCTGTGATTGTCGTTGCAGGGCAATTGTGCTGGTTTGCAGGTTTGCGCGGCTCAACTTCTGCTCAAATCAGTCTGGCTAACTCGTTTAATCCTATTGCTGCAATTGTGATGGCGTATCTAATTTTAGGGGAAGTACCCACAGCTGCTCAATATATGGGCGGCAGTATTATTTTGATTGGTATTGTCCTAAGTTTAATTGGAAATCTCCGCTCTGGTAGAGCAATGCAAATCTCTGCTCAAATCAGTCCTGCCAAACAGATGGGTTCTGCAAGCGGTTTTATGGGAATCTGAAACGCAATACTGTAGGTTGGGTTTCACAAAAGTTCAACGGTAGCGCTATCCCTCCCCACCCAAGGGCGGAGCAGGGTGGGCGAGGTTGCCGGGTTGCCGGAGGAACGGAGGCAACCAATAATTGTGGACACATAACAAATAGTTCTTGCATTGAGGTATAATCAGGCTATGAAGCAAATTCTGACTGTATCCTGCAAGCTCCAAGTCACACCTGAACAACTCGCCAAAATTGACGAGTTGTTGCAGGCGTTTGCAGATGCTTGTGAGTATACGAACAGGACTGTAAAGCCAGGGTTGACTAACGAGCAGGCAATTCAGTCGTTGGTTTACAACGATGTCAGAGCTAGGTTTGGTCTGTCTTCCCAGTTGGCAATCCAGGCAGTCAGACGAGTTGCCGGAAACCGTAAGACGGCTAAACAAAAAAGTAAACCAGTTAGAAAATTTGCTCCAACCAGTGCTGCTTACGACGAGCGGGTATTCAGTTTTCGGGAACACGACTGGACAGTTAGCTTGAGATTACTTGGCGGGCGCTCGCGGTTTAAACTTGCCATCGGCAACTACCAGCGTTCTCTGCTCAAGGGGCAAACACCTAAAACCGCAACGCTGCTGAAGCGGCAGAATGGTACGTATTACATTAATATTCAGCTTGAGTCGCAACCACCAGAGATAGAAGCTACAGATAAGGTTTTGGGTTGCGACCTGGGTAGGACAGACATTGTTGTTACCTCGCACGGGGACAAACATAACGGGAAAGACATTACGAAAATTCGCAACCATTACAGTAATCTGAGAGCTAAACTCCAACAAAAAGCCGCGAAAGGCACGCGCAGTTCTCGTCGTCGCTGTCGAGAATTGCTGAAACGGTTGTCGGGCAAAGAGCGACGCTTTCAAAGTCACACCAACCACACCATTAGCTACCAGTTGGTACAAAAGGCTAAAACTAATAACCAAGTCATTGCCCTCGAAGACCTCACTGGTATCCGCGAACGGACGAATGAACTGCCTAGAACCAAGGTGGAAAGACGCAGGAGCAACTCCTGGAGCTTCTACCAGTTGCGGCAATTCTTGACCTACAAATGCATCAAGTTTGGGGTGAAACTGGTGTTGGTAAACCCAGCTTACACGAGCAAGACGTGCCACAATTGCCTGCACATCCATCCGGTGTCGGGTAAGTCTTATCGTAGTGGCAAGTCCTTTAAATGCGGTCATTGTGGTTGGTGTGGCGATGCCGATTTGAATGGAGCGATAAATATTTCTGCTTTGGGGCAACTTATAAACTTGCCTGGAGGTTCGGGTGCATTGTCTTGTTCTTTGCAAGACCATGTACTCAGGGCTGCTGAAAACCCTAACCTCAGCCGTCAGGCAGGTTAGGGTAGTTTATCCCAACGCCATCCTGAGTTTTGTTGCTTAACTCAGCCTTCTCAATTTCGAGAATTTCACGCTGGCAAGGAAGTAATATTTATTCACCTCATCAATCGCCAACGTTTAATTTTCACCGCAGCGCCCCTAATCCATCTTTTTGCCGTTGATAGCGCTCTTTAAACTGTCGTTGCTGTATACTGTGATCCACAATGGGGTCAGGATACCCAACAGCATGACGTTCTAAGGGTGAAATTTTCCCCGTCACCAAATATTCCGTATCCATAGACCGCAATTCCGGAACCCATTGCCTAATGTACTCGCCCTCAAAGTCAAACTTTTGCGATTGACTAGCAGGGTTGAAAATTCGCACGGGTTTCGGGTCCATACCGCTAGAAGCACTCCATTGCCAGCCGCCATTATTGGCAGATAAATCACCGTCAATTAATCTTTGCATAAAGTATTTTTCTCCCATTCTGGGATCAATCAGCAAGTCTTTGGTCAGGAAATTGGCGACAATCATCCGACAACGGTTGTGCATCCAGCCCAGTTCATTCATCTGGCGCATTGCTGCATCAACAATTGGGTAACCAGTTTTCCCCTCGCACCAAGCTTGGAAATGTTCTTCGTTATTGTCATAAGGAAAGTTTTTGAAATGGTCGCGGAAAGCACCTTCTGCTAGTTCTGGGAAGTGATACATCGCGTGTTGATAAAATTCTCGCCACGCCAGTTCCTGTTGCCATGCACGAATGCTGGTTTCTGTTTCCTCACTGCGGCTAATTTCTAGCGCCTCCAAAGTTACTTGCCAAACGCTGCGAACACCAATCACGCCAAATTTTAAAGCCGCACTCAATCTAGATGTACCGTCAACTGCTGGGAAGTTGCGCTGTTCTTTGTATTCATTAATTGCACTGGCGCAAAATTCCTCTAACCGTTCTTGCGCCGCCGCCTCTCCTGGCGCAATGACTAATTCTCCATCCCAATGGAAACCTAAATCTTTGGGTGAGGGTAATTCTATCGCCCCTGAAGCTTTTGCAATTTCCTTTTCGGCTTCTGTCAATCCCGTCATGTTTTGTAGAGACGCGCCATCCGAAAGTTCTACAGGAGATGCTTTTGGTTTACCAATCCAATTTTTCCAAAAGGGGGTGTAGACGGTGTAGGGCTGATTGGAACCAGTACGAATATCCTCTGGTGAGTGTAAGAGCTGATCCCAGTTCTTCTCAAGAAACTGGATACCTTTTTCTTGTAGCGCTTCCATAACAGCGCGATCGCGTTCTTGAGAATACGGTTCCACATCCCAATTCCAAAATACAGCTCTTGCGCCCAGAGTCGCTGCCAGTTCTGGAATGGCTGTAGTAGGATTAGCATGGAGAATTAACAACTGGCTACCTGCTTGAGCATATCGCTGTTGTAGTGACTGTAAACTACCAATCATGTAAGTCACTCTGACCGCTGCAACATCATCCCGTTCTAAAATATTCGGATCAAGGCAAAACACGCCCACGACCTTTGGACTCTGCTTTCTTGCAGCGGCGAGTCCTGTGTTATCAGAAATGCGTAAATCGCGGCGATGCCAAAACAGAATTAAATCAGACATTCCATCCTTTGGATAGTTCTCTTGTACTAGCTTAAAGTTAACAAAAGTCAAAAGTCAAAACAGAAGCAAAATTTATCACCTTTGAACTTTTGTGTGCGTCTTTCTTTCGGCGTCTTTTTCGGGCACGTTATTTTTCAATTGTCAATTTTTTCGCAATAAAGTATGTAGACTTACTTGATTGAGAGCCAATTTAATGTATGTTAATGTACGCTTATTCGATAGGCATAGCGTATATTAAAGCAGTATTGCACAGCCAACCCCAGGAGAGAAGAAAGATGCGAATAGCTCGTGATATCACCGATTTGATTGGTCGGACGCCTCTAGTTCAGCTTAATCGTATTCCTCAATCTGACGGCTGTGTTGCCCAGATTTTGGTCAAACTAGAGGGGCTAAATCCATCAGCTTCAGTCAAAGACCGAATTGGTATCAGCATGATTGAAGCTGCTGAGCAAGCAGGATTAATTCGCCCGAGAAAGTCAGTTTTAGTAGAACCCACTTCTGGCAACACGGGCATTGCTCTAGCGATGGTTGCGGCAGCCAAAGGGTACCGTTTAATCTTAACAATGCCAGATACAATGAGTACCGAACGGCAGTTAATGCTGATGGGGTATGGGGCAGAGGTGGAGTTGACACCAGGAGTTGAAGGTATGTCTGGGTCTATTGCTCGTGCTAAAGAAATTGTTGCTACCACACCAGATGCCTATATGCTTCAGCAGTTTCATAACTGTGCCAATCCCAAAAGCCATCGAGAAACAACAGCTGCTGAAATTTGGGAAGACACCGATGGGCAAGTTGATATCTTAGTTGCTGGCGTTGGTACAGGAGGCACAATTACTGGAGTTGCTGAAGCAATCAAGTCCCGCAAAAGCGAATTTCAGGCGATCGCAGTTGAGCCAGCTAACAGTGCCGTACTCACAGGTGGTAAACCAGGAGAACACAAAATTCAAGGCATTGGAGCTGGGTTTGTTCCTCCCGTGTTGCGTATAGAACTCGTTGATGAAGTTCTTCAGGTGACTGATGAACAGGCGATTGAGTATAGCCGCAGGCTAGCACGAGAAGAGGGAATTCTGTCAGGTATATCGACTGGTGCTGCTTTGTGGGCTGCGGTTCAAGTTGCTAAGCGTCCGGAGAATGCAGGACGTTTAATCGTGATGGTGCAGCCCAGTTACGGTGAACGATATTTAAGTACGCCCTTGTTCAAAAACTTAGAGCAAAGTTAAAGATCTCAAGTTGCTTTTTGTAAGATAGATTGCAATTTTAGTAGGCGATCGCCCGCCACCGCCAAAGTTTCTGGCTTCTTACTAAAACAGAATCGAATGAATTTGCTAGCTTTCTCTGGTTGAGAGAAAAAGCTGGAACCGGGAACCGCTGCAACTCCAATCTCTTTAATAAGATAGAGGACGAAATCTACATCCGTCTTGTAGCCAAAGCGGGAGATGTCAGCGAGTACGTAGTAGGCTCCCTTGGGAATAGAATAGGGAATCCCAACTTCATCTAAAATCTGAAGCAGACTGTCTCGCTTCTCCTGATACAGTATTGCCAGTTCCTTGTAGTAACTCTCTGGTAGTTGCATCGCCGCCACTCCTGCTCGTTGCAAAGGTGCGGGTGCGCCTACGGTAAGAAAATCATGAACTCTACGAATTGCGCCAGTTAATTCTGGATTTGCCAAGATGTAGCCAACTCGCCATCCAGTCACACTGTAGGTTTTGGAAAGACTATTGATAGTGACAGTGCGTTCCTCCATACCTGGGAGGGTTGCCATTGCGATGTGCTCAGTACCATCATACAGAATATGTTCGTAGATTTCGTCTGTAAAAACTAGCACATCCCACTTTTGGCAAAGTTCGGCAATTAAGGTTAATTCTTCACGGCTGAACACTTTCCCAGTTGGGTTGTGGGGAGTATTAATAATGATGGCTTTGGTGTTGTTGTTGAATGCTTGCCGTAGTTCGGCTTCATCAAAAGTCCAATCGGGTGGATGTAGCGATACATAACGCGGAGTTGCACTCGCTATCACCGCATCGGGACCATAGTTTTCGTAATACGGCTCAAACACAATAACTTCATCACCTGGATCTACCGTAGCAAGCATTGTTGCTGCCATTGCTTCGGTGGAACCACAAGTTACAGTAATGTGCCGTTCGGGGTCAATTTCTAAGCCTAGATACCAACGGACTTTTTCAGCAAGAGCGTGACGAAAAGCGCGATCGCCCCAAGTAATGCCATACTGGTTAACATCACCTGCGATCGCTTCATAAGCAGCCTGTTTCAATTCTGGGGGACAGGGAAAATCGGGAAACCCTTGCGCCAAATTTACGGCATTGTGTTGCAATGCCACTCTAGTCATTTCACGAATGACCGACTCTGTAAACTGACTTGCCTTGGATGAAATTTTTTGCTTGTGCGCCTGAGTCACCCCATACCTCCATTAATGTTAAATTGACACTCCCCACGGCTAAAAGCCGGGGGATTCTTGGCTCAACGTCGCAACTTGCTCAACCAGAGTTACCCCAAGTAGAGTAGAGGTTCCAACTCCCCAAGCGTTACTTCCCGGATGCCCTCCGGTAGACTTTGCCTTAAACAAAATATTGATGGCTGCATTCACATCACGTTGCAGAACACATCCGCATTTGCAGGCGTGTGTTCGGGTTGATAGTCCCTTTTTGACGATGTGTCCACAATTACTACATTTTTGCGATGTGTAGTGAGGTGGAACAGCTACAACTTGAGTCCCGAACTTAATCGCAAAGTATTCTAGCCAACGACGAAAAGCACTCCAAGCCACATCATTTATTGACTTGGCTAGACGACGATTTCTTACCAGTCCCTTCACATTCAAGTCTTCATAGGCGACATAGGCGTTAGCCTTGCATACGTTACGCGCTATTCTTTTAGCGTGTTCTTCCCGCTGCCGACTTACTCTTAAATGCTTCCGGGCATATCGCCCCCTCGCTTTGCGTCTGTTGTTTTTCCCTTTTTCTTTTGTGTAAATGCGACGTTGAGCGTGCTTGATAGCTTTTTCAGCTTTTCTAAGGAAACGGGGATTCTCCTGATGATGTCCGTTGGAATCAGAGTAAAAGTGTTCTAGCCCAACGTCTAAACCAATCTCCTCATCACTAGTTCTAAGCTCCGTGCCACTTACCGCTTTTACGCACAATTGAACATAATACCCATCAGCCCGACGCACAATGCGAACTCGTTTAATCAGATCTATCGGGTATGTGTGAATATCCCATTTTCCCAATAGCTTGAGTTCCCCAATACCCTTTTTGTCTAAGAAGGTGATTCGGCGTCTAGTTGGGTGTAACTTCCATCCTGATGTTTTGTATTCAACAGAACGAGCATCCTTCTTAAATTGTGGATACCCGCTCGATCCCGGTTTATTCTTTTTGCAATTATCTCTAAATCGTGAAATAGCACGCTCTACATTCTCAACCGATGCATGAGTTGCATGGCTGTTCAGATTTTTGACAAATTCAAACTCTGCCCTTAGCTGAGTGTTGTACTGGTAGAGTTGCTTTTTACCTACGCCACGGTTATCCATCCAGTATCTCAGTACTTTGTTTCGCACAAATTGACTTGTACGGATAGCTTCGTCTATTGCCTTAACTTGAGTCTTTTTAAGTACCGCCTTGTATTCCAGTACCAACACTCTTTAACCACCTCCTGTTATTTGCTATATTATTTTTAGTATACACTGCATATCTAAACGATGACAACCAAAAAAGGGCAAAAAAGAATAAGAAATATACCGATATTACATGACGAAGTTAAAGCGAAAAGAACCGTGTTATTAACTCCTACAGCTTGGGCAAGTATTAAGGATGAGGCAAAAAAACGTGGTATTAGCGCAAGCGAATTAATAGAAGAGTGGGGGCGGCGAATAAATTCGCCTGCGGGCTTATCCCCATAAATGGAATTTAGGGGCTTGCGCCCTTCAATTTCCGGTCAACTTCTCACTCAATGTTTGAAGTATTTGCAGATTTTACGGTTAATCGATAAAAATAATGTATAATATAATAACAAAAAGTGTGCCAAAAATTTTGTAATTATATATACTAGCATTTACGCCACAGGCAGTTATTCAGCATTAAAATTCTTGCAATAATAATCTGCTTTGAGGGTATTTGGAACCACAAATACACACGAGATAAACACTAGTTATTCATCGGTGTCCATCTGTGTCCATCTGTGGTTTCATTTTCATACAATTGACGAGTGCAACAAACACCATGGCAGGTTTATTCTTCCACGGAAATTGTCAACGGTAAGGTTTTGGTTTCGCAAGGAAGACATCGGTGCTGTAGAGTAAGCTAACCATGCCACCCTGATCAGAAAACTGTGCGTGCAGTTGTTGCAAGTCAGAGATAAGTTGTTGGAGTACTGATCCAGAACGCGGTACAATCGAGTGACTCTGTGTTAAACCAATGAGCCCGGTTAAATCTACATCTTGTTTATAGGGAAACACATAGTGTTTTATATCAACTAAGTGATAACTGGCTAGATATTCCACTGTAGTACGATACTTCTGCTATATAAAACCTAGACAAGTCTAGACATTTACTTCTTTCTTCATGGGGAGCATGGGAGCGGTTAGCCCTCAGAAAGCATTCACGCTTTAGCCAAACGCGATACGCCACATGCTTCAAGCCGGGAAACCCGTCCAACGCAGTGGCTCAGATTGATTGCGGCATTCAAATCCCTGTCCATTACGTGTCCACAATGTTTACATTCGTAGACGCGTTCATTTAGAGCCAGGGATTCTTTCTTGCAACCGCAATTACTGCAAGTTTTGGATGATGGATACCATCTATCTGCCAAAACTAGTTTGCTTCCAAACTTCTTGCATTTATAGTCAAGTTGTCGCTTGAATTCGTAGAATCCGCAATCAGCAATGGATTGAGCAAGCTTATGGTTTTGCATCAGTCCCGAAACATTCAAATCCTCGACTACTATCACAGCGTGGTTTTTGCATAAGTAGTTGGTGACTTTATGAAGTGAATCTTTGCGAATGTTTGAAACGCGGTTATGATGCTTCGCTAACTTGATTTTTGACTTATGACGATTGTTGCTGCATGCAGGTTTTTCGTGCCAAGGCTTTGGACAATCGTTTTAACTTTTGGATACTTTTTTTATAGGCTTTTGGATTTGGAAACGTAACGCCAGTACTGAGTGTAGCTAGTTCTTTGATTCCCAAATCCACACCTACAACATCTACAGGTTTTTGCGTAGACTCGGTTTCTACTTCATATGCGAATGCGATATACCAGTCATCAGCTATCCGAGATATTGTTACCTTGGTAGTCGTTGCATGAGGCAATCCTTCATAAGTTTTGACCCAACCAATAGTAGGCAGCTTGACGCGCACACCACCCACAGGAATAGGTTTTCCGCCTGCGTCAACGGTGAAAGAATCGTGTTGACCTTTTTTCTTAAACTTTGGATAACCGCCTTTGCCCGAAAAGAATCTAGAAAAAGCGTCACCTAGTTGCTCAAAGGCGAATTGAGTAATCTTTTGACAAATACCTTTCTCTTTAATCCATTCAAACTCAGGTTTTACATGGTTGTTAAAGAACTTTTTTAGAAGGTATTTGTTTGGCTTGAACCCATCGTTGTACAAGTTCTGCCAAGTCGCCAAACCCCAGTTGTAGGTAAACCGCGCGATACCTGCGTGCTTACTCATTGTAGTTTTTTGTTCGCTTGTCAGTTTCAACTTAGTTTTGATGGATAAAAGCATTGTTCGACCTCAACACTGTATTTCTTTCTTGTCTGATTCTGTCAGTTCTTGTATAGGTTTGTCAATAGCTGCTTTGAAGCAATCTTTGATTTCTTTAGAGTAATTTCTCAATCCGTACAGTCGGCAGGAAAAGCAGTGAATGATAGCCATCAGGTCTTCCACGAGTTCTTGCTGTGGAGATAACGATTCTTGATTGGCAACGATAATTTCACAACCAACAGACGTTGCTAATTCTTGAATAAACTCAAAAGCAAATCGGCACAGCCTATCTTTATGCGCTACAACCAAAACGGAAATTTCGCCTTTAAGCATTGACATAATGATGACTAAAAACTTTTTACGCTTAAAGTTTAGTCCGCCTCCTATTTCCGAAACCCATTCATTTACTGCTAATCCTCTTCCCAAACAGAATGCTTCCATCGCAGTAACTTGATTTTTTAGTTCAGGCTTTTGTGCGTTTGACGAGACGCGACAATAAACTACGACTTTTCTATTGGTTTCTAAGGGCTTCAATCCTTTGGCAATTAATAAATCATCTTCGGTGTAATAACGATGATCAGAAAGCGTTCTTTTAGCTGGCAGCCTGCCTGACACGTCCCAGCGTTGTAGCGTTTTGACTGAGACTCCAATTTTTTTTGCAAATTCGCTTGGCTTGTACATACATCACTCATAGACCAGTTATGACGATGAGTGTAGAGCATTGTCTAGGTTATTGCCGACTTAGGACAAACTCATTGGAAGGCAAATTTGCCGCTTCCAGTACCAAGTCAATATAATTAGCTGTAAATTCGTCATTTTTATCCCACTCATTCCAAACTGCAGCCAGTCTTCCCGACGGTTTCAAAATGCGGTGAAATTCGAGAAGAGTTGGTTCCGGGTTGAACCAGTGGAAAGACTGGAAGCAAGTTATTAAGTCAACGGAAGCATCGCTTAAACCTGTAGCTTCGGCTGTTGCTTCGCGAAACTCCACTAGAGGATTGGGTTCAGCCGCTTGTCTCATGTCGGTGTTGGGTTCAATTGCTAAGACACGTACTCCGCGTTCAGCAAGAAGCCGCGAGGAAATTCCTGTCCCAGCGCCCACGTCTGCTACTATTGGGAACTGTGTTTCCAATCCCTCTAAGATGAAATCAATTGCTGCTGCTGGGTAACTTGGTCGATATTTTGCATAGTCTGATGCAAGATCGCAAAATCTACTGAGTGGATTCCAGGTGTACGGCGGCGTTTCTTCTAAATCAGACATAATCTTCAAAACGCTGTCGGTAATGGATGACTGGGATGTGATTTCGGCTGACGCCACAAGGTCATCTTTAATTCCTCGCAATAGCATTCCCAGCCACGACTTTCGATTTCATGATTGCATATCCAATCAAAAATTCGTCGTGCTTTGGCGATCGCCACTTCTTGGGATGGATAAATACGGGGGCTTGGACAAAAGACTTCTCCACTAATGTGGATTGCGGCAATTTGCCAGTAGTCGCTCCCCTCACCTTCAGGGATGACTTCTAAAAATCCGTCTTTGAAAGGCTCAATGACTCCTATATTCATTCAACATTAACTTTGACTTTATATACAGCCTTTAAGATTTCAAAATTTGAAAATAGCCAATGAGGCTGTTTCTCTCTTTCGTTGAAAGCAGTGGAAGCAGTAGCAACACAAAAGATGAGTAACGGACGACTTCGTTGACTGTACTTAAAATTAGAACAGCAATTGATATGGTAAACCAACCAAGAGCTACTGTGTAATTTGGACTACCTATTTCTTTAGCTGTGTATATATGGAGAACTATATAACTAGCTAATGCAGCTATCTCAGCCCAGCCATAGCCCATCATCCCCAAGTACGGTACCAGCAAAAAGGCACCTCCGGCAAAAAGCGCTATGTGTGCCGCATGAAACCAAGTCACCTCAAGATTTTTACCACACAGATAGAGGACTGACGAATGCAGATTGAACATGGAATTGGCAAGATAGCCAATTGCAATCAACGGAAAGATTTGCAGCGCTGGAGTCCAATCTTTACCAAAAACGAGCGGTAATACCACAGGAGCTGCTATTGCAAACCCTGCCATCGGTAAACCAACGGCTAGCGCTTGTAGACGCATTCCTTCCTCAACACTCTTGCGTAGGCGAGTTTTGTCATTTTCTAACTTAGCTAGCGCCGCCATAGCCAAACGCCAGGTGACAGCCTTAGCAAAGGCAAGCATTTCTACAAGGCGAATGGCTAAAGCCACAAATCCAACAGCTTCAGCCCCAGCGAAACGTCCGACAATCACTGGATTGACTAGCGATCGCAATTGCCAAAGCCAACCTGCAAAGGATAAGCTCAGACCATACCCCAGCATTTCCCGAATTAAACTAGGCTTCCAGCACAAGCGCGGGCGAAGACTGGTACTATAGACAGTCAATACAACCATAGTTATTTGCTGCAGCCACAAACCACCGACAGGTGCCCAAGCACCAGCCCCTCGATTTGCAAGGGGTAGCGCTACCACATAGTAACTAATTTGGCTGATTAACTCAATGAAGGCTACACGCTGAAAATTTAAGTCACGGTCTAGTTTAATTGTCAGGGGCAGATTTAACAGAGAAAGAGGTAATGTTAAACCCATGACTGCTATAAGCGGTGCTACTTCTGGAAGCTTAAGCATCTGGGCGATAATGTGTTGCCCCAGTACAAGACTGAGTGCAAAGACGCCGCTAATACATAGCAACAGGGTAAAGGCTTGGTCATAATCCTGTTGGTCTGGGTTGGATGTTTTACGTAGTAAATAGACATCCAAGCCCCATATACCCAAACCGCCGAGGAAGCTGACAATGCCATAAGCGACTCCATAAAGTCCGTACTCGGTCGGTCCAATGACTCTAGTGATGAATAATACACCAATTAAGCTGAGTAAGATACCCAAAGCTTGACGTATGACCATCAAGGCTCCGCCCTTGATGACTTTACTACGCAATCCCACGGCTACTCCAAAAATGAATGAGTTTTACTTTTGCATAAAATTCCGAATTCAGAATCTCCCTACAGAAGAATTCAGGATTCGGAATCCTGAATTCTGAGTTGTTTATGAATCATGTAGCACGAGCGAACAAGCGTCGGCGTAGGTTACGATTAAAAGACCGTATTCTGTCGTATCCATTAGGTCCGAGCAACCAAAGCACCGCGATCGCTACACTCAAGCGGATAAACCGTGGACTGAAAAGGAGTTGTGGGTAAAGTGCAGCTGCTTGACGACTAAAATGAAAAGCTTGTTTGTAATCTTGTGTATCTATAGATCTCCAAGCTAAAAAGATATACAATCGACCATAGCTTCGGGGTCGCAGATAGAGAATGTCTGTGGGCAAAGAACGATAGGTTTTCTCAATTAACTGGCGAAAACCTCTGAACATGGATTGGCAATCTTTTGATTTGTTGTTTGGGTGCATACGATATCTCACCAAAGGTTCTTTGACCACGCCATAGTGATAGCGAGTCGCAATACGTATCCACATATCCACATCTTCAATGTAGCTCTCTCGGTCAAATAAGCCCAAGGTGTCGAAACAAGAACGACGAATCATGGGTGAACTTCCACAGCAAACAGAACTGTCACATGATTCCACAACTTCCTTGTAGACATCACCTTCTTTATCATGCTTCATGATTAAGCCTGTAAGCTTGCCATTTTCCTGTATAAAAGCAGTCCATGTATCTACTAGACCCACCAAGGGATTATTATCTAAGCATTGTGCTTGTTTTTCTAACTTAGTTGGTTCCCAAATATCATCAGCATCTAAAAAGGCAATGTATTCGCCTTTAGACTCAACAATACCCGTGTTTCGTGCCGCAGCTGTGCCTTGATTTTCTTGTGAAATCAGTCTGACTCGCGGGTCTGTGATTTGAGAAGCCCATTCAACAATTCCATCGGAACTGCCATCATTAATAATTAATACTTCAAAATCTGTAAGTGTCTGCTTCTGAACACTCTCCAGAGTTTCTGGGAGATATTTCATGGCATTATATGCCGGAATAATAACAGTAACTTTGGGCATAGTTCTAAATGTTAGTTGTTGGTTGTTAGTTGTTGCTTGTAGAGACGCTTTCATTCAGCGCGTCTCTACATTTGTTAATTGTTTTTACCCACTACCCACTACCCACTACCTACTATCTACTAACTATTACCTATTTCCCATTGTCCATTAGCCGATGATGTACGTCGCCGCAGGACTTGGGTAAGTGTTTTCACTCTGTCATAGGTTTGAGCACCGAATGTTTTTAAGAGTGTTAAAGCTACGCTTTGGCGGATGAAGTCCCAAGAAAAAATAAGTAGCGGACGATGAGCAATAGCTTGATGATTAAAATGAAACGCTTGGTCGTAATCTTTATTGTTAATAGCTCTCCAAGCTAAGTAGAGATTAATACGACCATATCCTTTCTCTCTTAAAGGCAGTAATTCTGCGGGTACAGACTCAAAAGCGTTCTCGATAATTGTCCGAAAAGCTTCCAAAGTTCCTTGACAATTTGTGGACTTGCTACCAGGATGTTGGCGATAGCGAACCAAGGGTTCTTTGATAACTGCAAAGCGATATTGGGAAGCAAGGCGAATCCACATATCTAAATCTTCAAGAAACGGTAATTCTTGGTTAAATAACCCTACCGTTTCAAAACAAGAGCGACGAATCAAGGGTGTACTGTCACAAGGACATATCGGTTTAAACTGGACAAGTTGCTTCCATACGTCGTTTTTGTCTGCATAGGAAACAACAACTTTCCCTGTGGACTTACCTTGCTGGTTAATTAAAACTGTCCACGTATCTACTAAACCTACTGATGGATTTTCTTCCAGGTAACGGACTTGCTTTTGGAGTTTGGTTGGCTCCCAAATATCATCAGCATCCAAAAGTGCGATATATTCTCCAAGAGCCGCAGTAATCCCTGTGTTTCGTGCTCCAGATGAACCTTGGTTTTGTTGCGAAATCAGTCGAACTCGCGAGTCTTTGATTTGAGAAACCCACTCTAAAGTTCCATCAGAACTCCCATCATCAACAATCAGTACTTCAAAATCTGTAAATGTCTGCTTCAGAACGCTCTCCACAGCTTCTGGGAGGTAAGCCACAGCATTGTAGGCTGGGATAATGACAGAAATTTTCGGCATATCAAACCCCTATGTTTCACCATTCATAATTAGCTAAGGTTATAGTTCCCCAGCAGTCTGACAAATGCACAAATCCACAGTGGGATATTCTTCAACCCTTCATTCCTCCTGCTGGGGGCAAAGGACTAAGAACGGTGGATATGAAAGCACTGGTGAACACGAGTTTCTACGTACGGATTGTGCGTGGAGAATGTTGCCTCGTAATATGCCACCGTAGCAAACGATTTACTATTACTCATTTTTATACTATTGTAACCCATATTCCGCACCCAGTGGTGTCACACAGTATAAGCAGTAGGCAACTGAAGTCAAAATCAGTATGTATCTACTACAACAAGAGAGAATGATAAAGAGGTGCGATCGCCCGTAGGGTTGAGCTCAGTCCATCCCACCCGAACGGTTCCAGCGCACCCCACTGTTTATTAGTTTTATTTTTTACTATTTGCCTAAGTGATAATATTAGGTGCGGAATCTGGGTCAGAAAACCGACTCAATACTGGTCAACACCCCTGCCTAAAGGCGAATATCCTGGAATCTCCAAAAAGGTAACTATAACCGTTAAGAGACAAAAAGGAAAATGCGCCGAATGTGGACTAAGCTTCCATCCAGACGACCTAATAGAAATCCATCACAAGAATGGAAATCCCAGGGTTGGGTCACAACGATTGAAAAATCTGCCAGCCTCCTTTTAATGCCCTATGAAAAATCTTGATTTTGTATACCATTTTACAGTTCTAGCGATTTTTCCGTCAACAACGTTGATTCTAAACCCGTTAACTTGTAATGAGGCACCGCAGTTTTTACAGGTGAAATGAAGCGGACAATCGACTGGAAAACTTAGTTGCCATCCACCTACACTGTCACGACCAGATACACGGTGGTATAGGTAATCTTTCAACTCAGCTTAGTACCCTTTGACTTGCGGTCAACTTGGAGAGGAGCCGGATGAAGGGCAAACTTTCATGTCCGGTTCCTACGCCTTGCATGGGGGGTGACTTCCATGCTTAGGTTAACGGTTCAACACTCTGATTACTGAATCGGCGTTCTAGTACACAGCCAGAATATCCAGCGCCTACAATCAGCCAATCTACTTTCATGCAGCTTCTCCTGGCTTGGCATAATTTGGCTGTTGAGACTTGGTGTCACTATGAGGTTGAAGGTAATCCTGCCAAAATTGAATAGAAGTCAAATCGTTGGCAGCTTTTTTCCACTCTGCACGGACGTCTGACCATCTCAAACGACTTCTGAGCGCAGATTTAACCCAGGCAAATAAAATATTAATACCAGCTTGATTATCTAGCTCATTTTGATATATTTGAGGATTGTTTTCCATAGTAAAAATAATTTTTTTCTTAGCAAATCCTTTACAAAAGGGGTTAGACAAGGGGTCTCTTTCTTTTGAGCTAAATCGAATGACTGCTGTCTCATCCCTAATGAAAAATTTCGGCAGGAAATGACCATTAAGTGTCAACAAACTTACCAGGTTTTGTAATTTTTTTGCTTTAGTAATTTGAGATCCTTCACTATTCAAGCTAGAATTAGCCAGTATAGTCTGGCTTTTATGACTTTTACTAAATTCAAAAATCCAAGAATGCAAAATCTCCGGGTCATGACTTCTAATGAAACTGGGACCTTGCATATAATCTTCAAAACCTTTGAGAATCATTTGTGCAGAATTATAATCAAATATTAATAAGTGATAAATTAAAGTTCGTGTCAAGAGTTTAATTGTATCCAAATATTCCAGGGAACTATGAATTGCATGAACTATGAGCCGATTACGATATTCGTAGTAAAGATCCCAAACAGGCTTTTTAGCATAAAATGGTTCATGCCACACAGCTAAAGATGGAAAAGCCACTATCCCATTCTTAAGATTCTCGTTGATTCTTAAACCAAACTCTAGGTCGTCTGTTTTAATAAACAAAGGTAGCGGTAATCCAATACTTTGCACAACTTCTTTAGAATAAGAAAAAAACCAAAATCCTCCATAATCTATATTTTCTTCTAACAACAGTAAGTTCAGTGAGGTAGGGTTTCGTAGATCAAGATTTTGCTTTAGACCAGTGAGTGTGAATGGACGATGTTGAAGGTTTCCTTCATCATCAAAGTATTTGTTGTATAATGAACCTGCTTCATACAAAATGTGTTTTTTGTATAAATCCAGCATACTGCCAGCTACGGCGAAATCCTGCTTCGCATACTCATATAAAGGAAAAAGCCTGAAGATAGTTTCACTGTCTAACTCTACATCGTCATCCATAAACAAGAAATGGGTATGAACGCCTTCGTGCAATGCCTCAATCAGTCCTTTAGTAAAACCCCCACTTCCACCTACATTTCGATTAGAGATGAGTTGAACCCTAGAGTCTTCAAAATCACTTTTATTTAGAGTTTTGCCATTGTCAACTACAAATATTTTAAACTTATTATTTTGTAAAAAATTGTCCTTTAAAATAGTATTAACTGTCTTTTTGACATAAGCTTCTTTTTTATATGTACAAATGATAATACCTAATGAAACATCCCTAAGTTTTTCTTGTGCAGTGACAACTAACCCTTCTGTAAACAAACCTTGTTCACTCAGGCAAGTTATTTCCAGATAAATACGACCAGCTTGTTGGTTTTGATTAAGAACTGGCAATAAGACTTTTATGTAATCTGATGTTTGACATTGATACATTTTTTCCTTATAAATAAGTTGTTTAGCACTCTCCTGATAGGTCTCTCGGTATGCAGAAACTTCAAAATCGCCTTCAAGCTTTAGTAAGTAGTACAGTGAGCTAACAGTTGTGTATTTTGTATAGAATTGTTCATAAATTGAGTTGAAGTAAGTGTTGAAAGATAGAGTACTACCTTGGTGCAAACTAATCTGTCTATTCTTAGTTAGAGACTCTAGAGAAAATGATTGATCTAATTTGATATATAACTCAAAAGTTTCTGCTGTTTTCGGCAATTGTACTCGGCTTAATACTTTCATCTGTCTCCTCCCTTTTCTGGTTGTTTTCTGTTATTGCGTTGCAATCCGTTCAGATGTAGTGTTATCAAGCCAGCGGTCAATTTACTTACCTGCTATGTCTTTCTCAAATACACCAAGCGCCCGAACTACTGCTTGATCCATGTCATAGTACTTGTAATCTCCAAGTCGTCCTGCAAACAGTACTGAACCGTTGAGTTTCTCGACTTCTTTGAGGTAAAGCTCTAGGCGTTCACGGTTCTCTTCACGAGGAATTGGATAGTAGGGGTCGTTTTTCCCTGGTACATAAGCTTGAGGATATTCCATCACTAAAGTCGTTTTTGGTAAAGTTTGCCCCGACAAATACTTCTGCTCGGTGATGCGGGTGATATCGTACTCGTTGGGGTAATTGACTGTACCGACTTCTTGATACTGCTCTTGGTCTAAAGTCTCGAACTGAAAGTTGATGCTACGATAAGGCAGTTCCCCATACATATAATCGAAGAAAGTATCAATTGGACCTGTGCAGAGTAGTCGGTTAAACTTAACGTCGTTGATAATTTCGCGGTAATCTGTATTGAGTAGCACCTTAATATTGGGGTGAGCCAGCATTTTGCGGAACATCTCAGTGTAGCCAAGCTTGGGCATAGCTTGGTAGGAGTCTTGGAAGTAACGGTTATCCCGACTAATGTAAACTGGAACACGTCCTGTGACTCCCCGATCCAATTCCTCTGGTTTCAGTTCCCACTGCTTAATTGTGTAGTTGAGGAAAACCTTTTCATAAATATAATCAGCGAGAAAAGTGAGGTCACCACTTGCACTCTCACGTAGTTTCAAAATGGGTACTTTGACTCCAAAACCAAAGTTCTCTAAAAGTAAACTCTCCAGCTTCTCTGCATATTTTGGCGGAAAAAGAGCGTAGAGAGAATTGAGATTAAAAGGTATGGGAACTTTCTTGCCATCTATGACTCCAAGGACATGGTGAAAGTAATGTCTCCACTCAGTAAATTGAGACAGATAATCCCAAACTTTTTTGGATTTGGTGTGAAAAATGTGGGGTCCGTATTTATGTACTAGGATGCCATGCTCATTGTAGTAATCGTAGGCATTACCACCGATGTGATCTCGTTTTTCTACAATTAGTACTCGTTGTGCTAGTTGAGTTGCAACTCGTTCAGCTATGACACAGGCAGAGTATCCAGCGCCTATGATTAGCCAGTCAAATTTCATGTGATTTCTCCCTTTTTAAGGCTAAATAGAGGTTTGGAACTTTCACACTAAAGTGAAGATTGTTTTCTTTCCTCAGGTTTTAACTCACTGAACGAAGACAACAGAACAAGGCGACACTAGGCGGTTTTCACGACTTTCGATATAAGAGCACGTCTAAATTTGCCCAAGGTTTTCCTGATTTTAAGAATCGTGCTATTTTTCGTGTTGTTTTTCAATTTAAAGAATTTTCTGATAATAGGGTGACTTCTGGCGACTGAAGCATGAAACCAGACATCTACATGTGGATGTTTACCAGAAAGGAGTAGTCTCCACCAGTCAGCTAAATTGTAGATAGGTGCTAGTTCATAGAAGGCATTTTCAGTGATATCTCCAGACATGACAAAGGAGCCAAACACTTGGGCTTCTTGAGGGGAAGGATTTAGGACAAATTCTTTTGCCAAAATTTCAGATGCTTTTAGGAAAAGTTCAGTTGTACATTCTTGCTCACTTAAATTGGTCGTGATTTGCTTTGCAAATTCAACGGCAGCGCTTTGCAGAACATATAATCCCCAATTAATTGCTTCTTCGTTTTTTAGGGAACGAAGCACGGGAATATACTGCTCGCCAGATCGCTCGTAGCTTAAAGTACTACCGTGATCTGCTGCAAGGAAAAGCTCATAAAGGCATCTGTACCCACACATAAGATAACGATCGCGATCGCCAGACATTGTGTCTACATCATAGAAATAAGCCAGTAAACGATCATTTTGAAATGACTTAACCCGAGTCTCAAGGGCAAAGTAAAAACCACAAACGCCAGATTCTGGATAGAAACCAGCAATGTTCAGCAATTTACTAAAAGAGCGTTGTGTGCGTCCACTCCAACCAATATCAACAAACCCAAAGGGAACTCCATCACCTAACCCTTCCTGACGGAAGTAGCCAATCACTTTCTCACGATAGCCAGCAGCAGTTGAGATGATAAGTTCACTCACTTCCTTTTCGCTAACAATTTGCCTCAGTAAGTCACGTTCGTGCTGCTTAAGATTAACATCCCATTTCTCTGCTGGAAAACCATAGCGGCTTAGGACATCTTTAATTTGATCTGGTGATATCTTAACCCGGGTACAAATGGAACGAATGGATACAAACTGAGTATCAACCTTAATTAGAGACAATATCCAATCAAGTTCAACTTCGCCAATCTCTTGAATAGCGGGTAGGTGCCATGCTTGACGAGAACCGTAGAAGTAGCGGCAATCGATTGTAAATCCCCAATTCTGGGACATCACTTGAGCAATTTTTTGCAATATCTGCCCATCTCTGGCAACAAAGTAGAGTCTTTGAATCCCTCTTTTTTGCGCTTCTACTAAACACCAGTAAACAAAACCGAACAACATTGGAGCAATGACACTTGCTGTTGTATCCCAAATAACTTGTTTATGGTGAGTTGTTTCTTGAGATTGCAAACGTGTCAGTCTGCTAGCTCCAGCAAGCAAGGATCTAAACTTTAAGGGAAGCTGAGTGGTATCGGCTATTTGTCCTTCGTAGCGATTAAGGTGGGCTTGAGTAAAAGATTCACATGGAATACCAAGTTTTTTGGGAACTTCTACATCTGCATGTAGATTATCACCGACATGATACAACTGAGATGGTTGAAGTGATTCTTGTGCTAAACAGTGTTGAAATAATTTGCCAGTTCCTTTATTGATCCTTACCTCTGATGAAACGTACAAAGTACTGCCAGGTGTCCAGACCTTGTTCTCTTTCAATAAATTCCGAATCGCCTCTTCAGGTAGATACATATCTGAAATATAGATGATTCGTTGGTTTTCTTGATAGAGCGATTGAATTTTCTTTTGGGTTGCTGGTACTGGACGTAAACTCAATAACTCAATTTCTAGTTCCTTCTGTTTTGCCTTTTCAGTTTCATCATTTGACCAGTTTAAGGAACGAGCAAGCTGTGCATATATTTCTTCTAGTGTGACTTCATAAACTGGTCCAGTCTCTCTTATAATTCTTTCCGCCTCCATTCTCAGTTGAGACCAAGATTCTGGCGAAATTTGAATGAGATTGTCTTTGTGCAGTTGATAGCCTAATTCCCAGAAGAGGTCGGTTGGTTTAGCCCAAATCCGAACAATGGATGTATCAAACACGTCAAATGAATAAACTATCTTTTTCATCACAATTCCACTGATGTTCTTAGGTATTCAACGAAAAGTACAAGGCTTAACTTATTTGTTGATTGACTCTTTTACTCAGGTAACTGAGTGTCTGTATAGAAATTTTTGATTTAGTTATGAAACATACTGCTTACAGAACTCTCTTTATGAATGCGGAAGATTGTCTCACCGATGAGATTAGCAACAGACAATACTGTCAATTGTGGAAAGCGGTTCTCGTCCACAATGGGAATGGTATTTGTAACGATGACTTCTTCAAGGTAACCGCTTGATAGACGTTCAATCGCTGGTGGTGAAAAGACTGCATGGGTTGCACAAGCATAAACTTGGCGTGCACCTTCCTTACGAAGCACTTTTGCCGCTTCGGTAATGGTTCCTGCCGTGTCGATCATGTCATCGACAAGAACAGCCGTTTTATCTTGTACGTCACCAATGACATTCATGACTTCAGCAACATTGTGTGCCTGACGACGCTTATCGACAATGGCAAGCGGTGCATCGTTGAGTTTCTTAGCGAATGCTCGTGCCCGCGCTACTCCGCCTACATCAGGGGAAACGACAACGATATCAGAAAGTTGCTTACTTTGCAGATAATCTAGCAGGATGGGAGAGCCGTAGACATGATCCAGTGGAACATCGAAGAAGCCTTGAACTTGAGATGAGTGCAGATCCATTGCTAGAACGCGATCGGCACCCGCTTTGGTAATTAAGTTTGCTACTAGTTTAGCTGTAATCGATTCCCGTCCAGCTGTCTTGCGATCTGCTCTGGCATAGCCAGAGTAGGGCAACACTGCTGTGATTTGCCTTGCCGAAGCGCGACGACACGCATCAATCATGATCATCAATTCCATGAGGTGATCGTTGACTGGACGAGATGTGGGTTGAATCAGATAAACGTCGCAACCTCGGATTGATTCTAGAATTTGAACATAAATTTCTCCATCAGCAAACCGCTTACAGACTGTAGGAGTCGGTTCAATGCCAAGATATTGAGCAACTTCTTGAGATAGTGGGAGATTGGCTGAGCCAGAGATCAGGCAAAGACGGTTATTTTCTGCAGCGATTGAGGTAGTGGTTGAAAGTGTGAGAGTTGGAGTGAAAACCATATCATTCCTCAAATGTGTTTTTTGTAACGCAATGCTTGACCTATTTGTTTATTACAGGTTCAGCCTCTACAAGAGACTGTATGCATATTTTCGGCAATGAATGCTTAAAATCTTGGTAGAGTTGCAGATGCCTCTCAACAAATGCAGCCTTTGAAAAGTTATTTTCAATATCCTTTCTTGCCTGCTGGCCCATTGCTTCTAAATTGACGGACAGTAATGCTTGGCGGAGGGCTTGATTGAGTGCTTGCTGATTAGTAGGCTCAACTAGGATACCATTGTGTCCAGTCTGTATCATCTCTGGCACGCCCCCCGTAGAAAAACCAACGACTGGAGTAGATCCAGCCATTGCTTCAAGAACAGTGAGTGGTAAGTTATCAGCAAGAGAACAAAAAAGCATAATATCTGCTGCAGAGTAAACTTTAGCCAAGAAGCTAGGGTCTGAAATATAACCCATTTCTCTAAACTCAAGTCCCTCTAATGCCTGCTTCAACTCATCGTTGCAAAATCCTACAATTAGAACAAATGGAGACAAATCGCGCACACTTTGAAGCGCTGTCACTGCATACTTCACACCCTTACGAAGATCATCGAGTACGTGTGCTGATATAACAATTACTTTACGACTTTCTGAAATATTTAAATTAATTTTTATTTGTGTCTTTGTGACAGAAGGAAAAGGTTTTAAATCAATAGCATTTGGAATAACTGTAGGTGAAATTTTAAACTTGAGAGCTTGTTGAGCTTGTTGAACCATCCAGTGACTAGGAAATATGTAGCGAATATTGAAGTGCCTAGAAACCCATCTTTTAATTGCCTGAACTTCTCTTGTACGATCCGGAATTTTATCTTTATGTTTACCCGCAGGTAATTGAGGACACTGGTGACAATGAGTAGTAAACTTTTCACATCCCATTGGGTACAGACAGCCACCAGTAAATGCGGAACAGTCATGTACTGTGAAAAAAGTAGGTTTGCGTCGAGAAGTTAGAGCTAGAGTGACCGGAGATATGGAAGTATATAGATCGTGAAAATGGACAATATCGTAATTATCAAGAACTCTGCTCAGGTTCAACCAGTATTCAACAGGCAACAGCTCACGAAAACCGTATTCGTTAGTAGTTTCATGAATCCCTTTACAGAGCTTGAATCTACGACCTCCTGCATAAAGACTTTGCTGGAATGAAAGAGGTTCTTTGCAGTTAAAGGCAACAAAATGATCGGTTGGGTACCCTGCATCATTTAACCAAGTAGCGAGATCCTCAGCAACTCTACTTGCGCCTCCACCATTTCTATCAGACTTGCTAACAATAGCTATCTTCATTTGTAAGGGATAGTTACTATGTCTAAAGTTAATCAACTAGAAGAAATAATTTTGTACAATAACTTTTCAAGATTTACTCGATAAAGTGAATCAGAATATTTCCTTTTGAAAAGGAGCTTATTTTCCTCAATTGCTTGTTGGTTAAATTGCTTTTTGACAATTGATTGAGAAAGCAAAGCATTCGTTAGATTTTGTACTGTAGGTTCTCCAATATCGATAATTCCTTTTGATTTTTCTTCAGCCAATTCTCTATGACCAAAGTTGGTTGAAATGAGCAAAGGAGTTCCTATAGACAAAGTTTCTAAAACACTTAAATCAAAGTAGCTCTGACGGTTACAATTTATAACGTAGTCACAGTTATATATCCAATCATGTGGTGAATGACTAAACCCTATGTCAAATATACCATCTTCCTCTATCTTTTCACCGTTTCCCAGCACAATCAAATTTATATCTTTCCTTTGAGCATAAGCTTTCTGGAATGACTCTCTAATGATGTCAAACCCTTTAATTCTATTTCTTCTACCAACATATAAAAGTTGTATGTTTTGGTTCAGTGGATAGTTTTTTAAATCTTTAACTTCTTTTGCTCCCGAGGTTAAGTAATAGATGATAGACTTAGGAGAAATGAGTGAAGCATAAATCTTAGTTGAATCGTAGTTTGGAAAAATTAGGATATTTGCTCGATTAAAAGCATCTCGTTCTGCTTCTTTGCACCATTCAACATCTTCCTGTGTAAATTTTGGTTGTAAAGAGGCTATTTCCTCCGAAGGTAACTCAGGGCAGTGGGATTGTAATAGAATTATTTGTGAAGGATGAATTAAAGGTAGACAGGATTTGAGTTGCCAAACGTCATGGAAGTAAATAAATTTATATTTAAGAGCTTGAATGCTCTTAAATATTTGCTGGGCATTTATACACCAATCCTTAAATGTATAAGTTCGATTGAGACCAGCCGCCTCAATTTCATATGGTTTCTTTTTGAAATGGCTGTTTAATTTATTAAGTAACCTTCTTTTAAAGGAAGTACGAATAGTCGTAGAATTTAGCTCATAGTACTTAGAGTTATGTCCTAGTATATTCTGAGCCAAGAATCCGCTTGGACCTCCATCAGTAAGATTTAGAAGATAATTATTGAAAATCAAGACTTTGTCTTTTATCATTGCCATTTTTTCCTCAATATTTTTTGATTATCTTCGTTATTGAATATTGATATTAGTTAAAAATAGTTATGACTTAACTCTTAACAGCAAGAATTTGAAAACATGAAGCCAATCTATCAGAGTAAGTTTTCGAGTATTTTGAAGCTAAGAGTAAAGGACGTAGCAAAATCATACGCATCACCATGTATATCAGGTTGCTTTTATGATGCAACCAAATCCAAACTACCCAATAAAGGGTGTGATACACTGTAAAGCGACCTTTTACTGATAAAACTGAAAAACCATTATGTTCCACAAGCCTTGTAATACCATCCTTGGTATAACGCTGAAAATCAGTTGGACACTTATGTTCGGGTTGGAGAAATGGAATATCTAAAATGAGATGACCACCATGTTTGAGAACTCTGTAAAATTCTGGAAGCACTTCTTCTGGATTTTCAACATGCTCTATAACCCCAATACAGATAATAACGTCAAATAAATTATCCTCGACTGGAATTTTATGCAGAGGTGAATATATTTGTATATTGTTTCTGGTGTCACCAGGATAATAAAGATCCTGATTCACCAACTCCCCATCTACCAAATGAGATAAGTCTCGCCACCCAGCTCCCGCATTCAAAACCCTTCCCTTTAAAAGGTGTTTGTGTTCGCCGATATCAGCCTCTATACTTTGCTTATAGACCGCTGATTCCGTAGGCACAAGGTAGCGATACGTGAACTTTAAACAATTTTTTGCAATTGTTAGCAATTTTGTAGCAATGGCTTTAGGCTTTTCAGCAATGTCTTTAATGGTGATTAATTCGCTCATAGATACAAAGTATGATAGTAGTGATTGCTGCGGAATTATGAATTTGTGTGCGCTTGAACTTTTGATGTCCAACTTCCTGAAAATGCCAGGATTCCCCTGTACGTTGTACCTCGAACTTCTAACGCGCTATTTCTATACATTTTGAAGGAAGTCAGGTAATCATCTTGGTCATACACCTGAGTGTGATTCCACATAGCTCCTTCAACTCGGTACTCACCAGTAGTCAATAAGTTAATAGGCAGTTCAATCTTTAGTTCACTCAATCCTTTAGGTAGCTCTTCCAAACTATCCAAGGCTGATGAGGATAAAATAGGAATATCATGTTTGTAAACAGTAAAACCAAGATTCAAGTCTCTATTGTCTTCAACATATATTTGAAAATTTAGATACGCTTTTTTATCCAAGTCTAGTATTTCTAAATTTTCGCCATTTTCGTCTTGTATACTAACTTCAATAAACCGAGTACCATACTTTTTTGATTGTCTTGATTTATGGTCAATCCACATTTTTAAATATTCATCTGCTACCATATCGATCTCGCCAGTTAACACAACTTTCCCAGAGTTCAGAAGTACTCCTGTAGAACACAAAGAGCGCATCGCTGCCATATTATGGCTAACAAACAATACCGTCCGTCCTTCCTTTGTTGTCACGTCCCCCATCTTCCCCAAACACTTTTTCTGAAACTGGGCATCTCCTACTGCCAAAACCTCATCTACAATGAGGATTTCTGGCTCTAGATGAGCAGCAACTGCAAAAGCAAGCCGCACATACATTCCTGAGGAATACCGCTTAACAGGCGTATCTAAAAACTTTTCAATTTCTGCAAATGCTACGATTTCATCAAACTTGCGTTGAATCTCCGCCTTGCTCATCCCCAAAATTGCGCCGTTGAGAAATATATTTTCCCGTCCCGTCAACTCTGGATGAAAACCCGTTCCTACTTCCAATAAACTGGCAACTCGCCCCTTAATCGTGATAGAACCTCTTGTTGGTTCTGTGATTCTACTGAGAATTTTCAGCAGTGTTGATTTCCCTGCCCCATTGCGCCCGATAAAACCAACGCAATCGCCCTGTTTAATCTCAAATGATACATCCTTCAGTGCCCAGAACTCCTCCTTGGTTACCTCTGCTTCTTTCTTGGCACGGGGGTTAAGTGCAGCAACAAGGGATTTTGCGGCATTTGTCATTGCCCCACGAAATGTCTTGTAACTAGCAGCTTGTTCCTGATGTGCTATGAAGTACTTCTTACTTAAGTTTTCAACCCGAATTATAGAATCGGACATCTGCCTAACTCCTACCTCCACTACACGCCTAAATCACGTCAGAAAAAGTACGTTCCCTCTTGCGGAAGTACCAAATACCGCTGAGCACTCGTTGTACCAGTTCTTTTGCAATCCCTTGAACCAGTACATAGACTGAATATTCAGCTCTTACAATCAGCCAATCTACTTTCATGCAGCTTCTCCTGGCTTGACGTAATTTGGATGTTGAGACTCCGTTTTATTTTGAGGTTCAAGGTAATTCTGCCAAAATTGAAGAGAGGTCAAATCCTTGGCAGCTTTTTTCCACTCTGCACTGACATATGACCATTTCAAACTACTTTTAATAATAGATTTAATCCAGGCGATTAAAATATTAATACCAGCTTTATTATCCAGTTCATTTTGAGAAGATACAAGATGGTTTTTCTTGATGAAGATAACTCTTTTTTTAGCAAAACCCTTACAAAGGGAGTCTCGTTCTTTGGAGCCATATCGAATGATTGCTGTCTCATCGCTTATTAGAAATTTCGGGAGGAAATGACCATTAAGCGTTAACAAACTAACCACTTTTTGTAATGTCCCTGCTTTAGTAATTTGATAACCATCACTATTTGAGATAGAATTAGTTAGTATATTCTCGCTTTTATGAATTTTACTGTATTCACAAATCGAGGAATGCAGAAGCTCAGGATCATGACTTCTCATGAAACTAGGACCTTGCATATAATCTTCAAAACCTTTGACAATCATTTTTGCTGAATTATAATCAAATATTAATAAGCAATCAATGATATTTTTGGTTAAGGTTTTTATTGTCTCGAAATATGTAAACAAATTATGAATTGCATGATTTATAAGTTGGTTACGATATTCGTAGTAAACATCCCAACCAGGGTTTTTAGCATAAAATGGATCATGCCACACAGCTAAAGATGGAAAAGCCACTATTCCATTCTCAAGATGTTCGTTAATTCTTAGACCAAACTCCATGTCATCTATCTTGATAAAAAAGGGAAGTGGTAATCCAATAGTTTTAACAACTTCTTGAGAACAACAGAAAAACCAAAATCCTCCATAATCTATATTGTCTTCCATCAAAAGTAAGTTCAATGATGTGGGATTTCGTAGATCAACATTATGCTTTAAACCAGTGAATAGGAATGGATGATATTGAAGGTTTCCTTTATCGTCAAAGTATTTATTGTATAATGCTCCTGCTTCATACAAAATGTGTTTTTTGTGTAAATCAAGCATACTGCCAGCTACCGCAAAATCCTGCTTCGCATACTCATATAAAGAAAAAAGCCTGTAAATAGCTTCACTGTCTAACTCTATATCGTCATCCATAAACAAGAAGTGCGTATAAACGCCTTCCTGCAACGCCTCAATCAGTCCTTTAGTAAAACCGCCGCTTCCACCTACATTTCGATTAGAGATCAGTTGAACCCTAGAGTCTTCAAAATCACTCTTGTTTAGAGTTTTACCATTGTCAACTACAAAAATTTTAAAGTTTTTACCATGCAAAAAACTGTCTTGTAAAATAGCATTGACTGTATTTTTTACATAAGCTTCTTTTTTGTATGTACAAGTGATGATGCCTAATGACACATCTCGATGCTTTTCTTGTTCAGTGACAACTAACCCTTCTGTAAACAAACCTTGTTCACTCAGGCAAGTTATTTCCAGATAAATGCGACCAGCTTCTTGGGTTTGCTTGAGTTCTGGTAATAAAATTTTCACATTATCTGAGAGTTGGCATTGCTGAAGTTTCTTACTTAAAATAAGTTCTTTTGTACTTGCCTCATATCTTTCCCGATAAGCAGAAACTTCAAAATCACCCTCAAGCTTAAGCAAATAGTAAAGTGAGCTAAGAGTTGTATATTTTGTATAGAAAATTTCGTAGATTGAGTTGAAGTAAGTGTTCAAAGATATGCTACTACCTTCAGACAAAATAATTTGGCTGTTGCTTGCCTGAAAATCTATAAATGTGCCAGCATCCAACTTCATGTAGACTTCAGAAGTTTCTGCTGTCTTAGGAAATGTTACTCTGCTTACTACTTTCATATACTTTCCACCTTTTCATTATGTTTCCATTTGTCGTTTTAATCATTTCAGTTCTTCACATCACCCATGAACTACCTAGTATTTCATGAAATCTAATGTTCGTAAGTTAACAATATCATTAACTTAGAGCCAAGTAGTGGAAGTATATTGTTAGGAAAATGTTGGTTAATGACAACCTTGATGCAGGCTTAAATGAATTATTCTGAGTTATTAATTCATGTGATGACACTAATCATGTTTAACTGAACCTTCTGTCTTACTCTCTACCTCCACCAAATACCTAAATGACATCAGCAAAAGTGCGTTCCATCTTGCGGAAGTACCAAATACCGCTCGCGAGTAGTAGAACCACTACAACTAGAGACAGTGCAAATCCAGGTAAATATATCCCCGACTCTCCGCCCAAAATTGCCCAGCGGAAACCGTCGATGACCCCTACCATTGGGTTGAGTGAATACAGCAAGCGCCACTGTTGCGGTATTTTACTGCTGCTAAAACCTACAGGAGAAATGTACAGACCAAACTGCACTATAAATGTCACGATGTAGCGGAAGTCTCTATATTCCACAGTCAAAGCCGCTAGCCACAATCCCGCCCCTATTGCCGCTGCAAAGGCAACTACAATAAACACCGGCAGTGTGAGGATGCGCCAATCGGGTACAAAGTTGTAGTAAGCCATCAACCCAAGCATTATCATGCCAGAAATCATGAAGTCCACAAAGCTGACAATTACGGCAGAAGTTGGCACAATCAACCGGGGAAAGTAGACCTTAGAAAGCAGGTTAGCGTTGTTAACTAAACTGTTGCTGCATTCGGTCAGCGCACCAGAGAAAAACTGCCAGGGTAGCAGACCGGCAAAAACCATAATGGGGTAAGGCGCATCACCCTCTGAGGGTAGCCCCGCCACATCTCTAAACACAACGGTGAACACTACCATTGTCAGAAAGGGGCGAATTAATGCCCATGCCATCCCAATAGCCGTTTGCTTGTAGCGTACCAAAATATCGCGCCATGCCAGAAAGTAGAATAACTCTCTGTATCTCCATAGGTCTTTCCAGTATTGGCTCTCTGTCTGACCTGCCTTAATGGTGAGTTCTTTAGTGTTCATCTACTTACCTATATTTTATATCAATTAGACACACTGGTATTTGTGAAAAGTAAGTTAATAAGAAATTTCGGAATAAACTATGTTGTTGTCACTTATTTAAGAAAATCATTTTTTATCATAAATAATCAAATTATCAGAGAAATATTTTGTGATTAAGCTGTTCAAAAAACGATTACGCGAATAATTTGATGAATCGGTGTTCTAGTACCTTTTCAACACCATCAACCATTTTGTCTAAACTGAATTTAGATACTACGTGTTCGCGGCATCTCTCACCCAACTTAGGCTCTTTGGCTCTCCAATACACAATTCGATTAAGAGTATCTGACAAATCTCGCTCATTACCCGGCTCAAACAGCCCATTTTGAAACTCTCCTGTCAAACTTTCAGGAATTCCTCCAATTCGGCTAGCTACTACAGGAGTCCCACAAGCCATCGATTCAACAATTACCCGCCCGAAAGGCTCAGACCATAGACTGGGTAGGACTGTTACATCGCTGACTTGATAAAGACTAGTAGTATTAGTTATATGACCAAGAAAGTCTACATGATTTTCTATGCCCAAGTCAGTTGCTAGCTGTTCTAAATATTTTTTGTATTCCTCGCCTTGGGCTACTGGCTTACCAGCAATCAACAGCTTAGTATGAACACCAGTTTTTAGCAATAAAGCAAAGGCTTTAATCAGTGTTTCTAATCCCTTTTGTTTATCTATCCTGCCTACATAGGATATCACGTTGATATTGGTAGGAATATTCCATTCCTTTCTAATTCTTGACAAATCGTTTGCAGGTTTGTATACTTCCAGGTCAATGCCATTGTATACAACATCAATTATCTCTTCTAAACCCTCTTTGTATCCAGTGTTAACCCAATCCAACTTCATTTGAATGGAAACTGCAATAAAACGCTTGACTTTCTTGAGGGCAGTAGTCCACTGTAATTTATGAATTGGTTCCAAGAGAAAATATTTCAATCGCTTTATTCCCTTACTTTCAGCTATCCAGCTTGGGCGTATGGGAGGGTAATGAAGATAACAAACTAACGGTATATTCTGGGATAAAGCTAAAGCATAGCCAAAAGGAGTATCTGTCACTTGATTACAAAGGACAATACTGTTTTCAAATGTTAAGATTTTACCACTAATATTACGAATATCAGCTAAAAAATTGAAGATATGTCCTGGGAGAGAAATGATAAATCTATGAACCTTTATTGTGTGTTTACAAAACTCTTGATAACGCTCCAATAAATCACCTTCTTTGGTATAGAGAAGACTAATCGTGTATCCCCGTTGAGCTAGACCACGGCAAACATCAAACAGAACTGTCTCCTGCCCACCGCGCAAAGAAGTCGGCTCCCAAGCTAAAACAATAATGTGCATAAATTTAAATTTTTGATTTATGACAAGTGACGAAATGTCAAAACTCGACGACGCAGGGTGTAGATGAGCGATCGCACTTTGCTGTAGCCATCCGGTTTGAACCACTGCACCAGGGCTAAAGCAAAGCTCAAGCGAATACAGTCCCAGGAGTAACGTAATTGCGGATAATGAGCAAGCGCTTGCTGACGATAATGAATCGCCGCCTTAAAATCCCTGTTGTTTACAGATCTCCAGGCTAAGTAGAGATTTTGGTTTCCATAGCCTCGATTTCTTAAATAAAGTAATTCTGTTGGAGCAGACTGAAATGCTTTTTCGATAAGAATACGAAAATGTTTGAGAACTTCTTCGCAATGAGTGGACAAAGTGCCAGGATGCAGACGATAATTTGTTAAGGGTTCTCTAACTACTGCAAACGCGTAACGAGATGCAAAACGAATCCACATATCATAATCTTCACAATAGTGTAAATCCCGATCAAATCCCCCAACAGTTTCCAAACAACTGGCGCGAACCATAACAGAAGAAACAACTATTGTATTTTTCTGAACAATCTGCTGCCATGCATCACCCTCTAATTGAGTCATAAGTACTTTGCCTGTCTTCTTGCCTTCACGATCAATTAAAAGCGTCCAAGTGTGTACTAAGCCAACTGTAGGATTATCATCCAAACAACTGACTTGTTTTTCCAGTTTGGTTAGCTCCCAAAGGTCATCAGCATCCAGAAATGCTATGTACTCTCCTTTCGCGTGGGTAATACCTGTGTTGCGTGCCGCAGCTAAACGTTGGTTTTCTTGTGAAATCAGTTTGACTCGCGGATCTACTATATTGGCAGCCCATTGCACAATATGATCCGAACTGCCATCATTAATAATTAACACTTCCAAGTCTGTGAAAGTCTGCCTCAAAACACTATCTAGAGTTTCTGGCAGGTAAGCCATAGCGTTGTAGGAAGGAATAATGACAGAAACTTTTGGCATATTTAGAACCCTAAAATTGACTAGCTTGGTCAGGGTGGTTTAATAGAGCTTTTTTGGACTGTGCAATCGTTTCTAAAATCATATCCCGATAACGCAACGTTACTTGCTCCCAGCTAAAACGCGAGGCGTTCCGTCGCGATCGCATTTTCCACTCTCCACCACTAAGCAGTTCTGCAATTGAAGCAGCATAAATCTCAGGGTTGGTAACATCACACAATATGCCGCCATCACCAACGATGTAACGACGCATCTCATCATCAGTAGCGACGACAGGTAAACCACTTGCCATCGCTTCTACATAAGCAAGCCCAAAGGGCTCATCCATAGAAGGAAGCGTAAAGACATCTGCACTTCGATAGATTTCAGGCATTCTGTCATAGGGAAATGTGCAAATGGCGAAGCGTTCCGAACCGAGTAACTGCTCACCGAGAGCCTGAAAGTAAGCACGGTCAGGTCCATCGCCGCACAACAGAAGACTTGCCTGAGGTAGACGCGTCATTGCTTGCATAGCTAGTTCAACACGCTTGTGACTATGACATTTGAGAGAGGCCACACATATTACTATTGGTTTGGGTAAATCAAGATCGATGCAAGTACCATTAGGAGTAAATCGCTCAAGATCTACACCGTTAGGAATAACACTCACAGATTGCTTCGGTCGCTGAGTGCGAACAAAAGTGGCTACTGTTTCAGAAAAAACCACCAGTCGGTCAGGTCGAAAACGAAGGTTGCGTGTTAAAGAACGTCCACCCCCCATTAACCCAACATGCTCAGTAAAAAGGATAGGAGTACCAATTAAAGCCCTTACAAAAGCAGCCATAGCTAACCCACCGTAATCATTACAAGGAAAGATGAGATCAGCTGGGTGAGTTAGGCAGCGAAGGGCACAGGGTATAAAACTAGTCAGGTGTTCGATGAGGATTTCAGGATGAGTCGCAAAGCGATGCACTAGCGGAGCAATCAGGGGATGACGTACCGCACGATAGGCATAAACTCGAGGGATACCGCCAGCAGCATGGCAGAAAGTGCCGCAGGGAGATCCACTCAACAGTTCGACCTCAAAATAAGCGCCTAGTCGCTTGGCTAGTTCTATAGCAAAAATTTCTGAGCCACCACTCCAATTGACCCCAGCACTGGGATGAACCAGAACAACCCGGTAGGGTTGTTTACCTTGCGCGTTTAGTTGGGTTTCATTGGTGAAGTCAATGGGTTGCTGGGTCATTGTTTTGTCTTTTATGGCTGTAAAGCTTTGACAAGGAAGTAAAGCAAATAGGCTGCCTGCTGAAAACGCGAGACAGCTTAATATATTTTGTTAAGTCACTAAGTTGTTGCTAACTTAGGTTTCATAGCTAAAACCAATGGTTTTTCAATAAAAGAATAAATAGCACATCCAAACATAAGTGCTATAGCTGAAACAATAAGTCCGAAAATATTTAGTATGAAAAGATTGTCGGTAATATCTGGGTAGATTTGAAAGACAATTTTTGTAATATTATTTATGACAAAGCCGTGCATTAAATAGATAGAATATGATGCATTACCTATGTATATGAGGAGACTTGGAACATTAACTTTTTTACTTGTTTCTAGAGAGACAGATCCGATCACAAGCAACGTTGAAGGTATACCAAAGGTAATGACATGCGACAACTCTGTCAGGTTGTAGTAGTAATCTATTGCCGACAAAGTATATAAAAAAGCTCCTATGGAAATGAAAGCCATTCCATAACCAATTTTGTATCTAGATAGAAGATATGCTGCTAAGCAACCTAGAGCAAACTCAAGATTACTCGGATTGAAAATGAATTGTAGCAAAAGACTTTCTTGAGGAATTTTAAAGATCCCAATAAAATGTCCAAATGTTCCTACTAGCCAAGCTATAATTATTGGAAAAGAAAATTTAGGCTTAAACGCTATTAGTAAGCTAAAAAGAAGGTAAAAGAAAATTTCAAAACTTAATGTCCAACTGACGCCAAGAAAGCTACTTGAGAGAATTTCTCGGTCTTGAGGAAACAGTAAAAAAGCTTTTATAATTTCAAGCCAATTTCGCTGATTAGCATCTAAGTCGTAAGAAAAGAAGAAAGAAGCAGACATTTTGAGTGTCAGGATAACCCAATAGATTGGGTATATTCGTGTAAATCGTTTGAATAAAAATGATTTCAGCTTACTTCTGTGACCAATATCAGACTTATGAACATAAAAGATAATAAATCCACTTAAGACAAAGAAGAAATCTACGCCGGAACCACCAAAAGTGAAGATTTTAAACAAAAAATCTTGATTGAGATTCTGATTAAATATAAGGTCTCCATGAGCTAATAATACAAGGACTGATGCCACTCCTCGAAAAACCTGTATGAGATTTAGCCTTTTAGTAGAAGTTGAAGAATTCTGCATTAAGTTTTCCTTCTTATCGCTATCCTTTTACAAATTGATTTACAAATTGATAAGCAGGCGATCGCCTGCTTATGAAAGAGGTTGCCAACGAGTTTTCGTGGATGTAGGAGATTGCGAAAGCTCAAGCTCGTTCCACTTCCAACCAGCAATCCCAAATAAGGACCACCAGTAGAAAAATAAAGTAGTATGGCTCCAAATGTTTTCGGTAATCATCCCCACCGATATCGACAGAAGAATCGCCAACAGCGTCAGACACAGACTGCGTTGTCTACTGCCTCGAGGTGCTGATCTGATTAACAGAACAAGACGTACAAACTGAGCAACGATAAAGGCTAGAAAAGCTACCAGACCGACGATTCCTCCTTCTACTAAAGCGCGGACGTAATCACTGTGGGCAAGAAACCCATTGCCAATTGGTTGTGCACTCGCTAGACCGTAACCGAAAATTGGAAACTGCTGCCAAGCCTTTATAAGTAAATTCCAGTGGGAAAGCCGCCAGTTAAAACTATTTTGGTCTCCGTATGACAGCAGAATTGCACGCGATATATCGATATTGGGATTAAGTAGCGGTGTGTTAGCAATCGATGCAAGACGTTCTTGTCCAAACTCGGTACTCATGAACAAACCTATGACTAACGCAATAAGGAGTATCCCGCCGATCAGGTTGACCAAGTTCAACCTAGGGGCAATGAGAACCAGGACAAATACGGCAAGCATTATCAAGCTAAACAGAGCTTTGGTACCCACGTAGAAAAAGGCGACTACGCCTAGCAAGAGAACCCAAGGCAAGCGTGGCCTTGAATGACCTAACTTCCACCAGGTCAGACCAAGGAACAGCAACAGAAAGGTGGCAAAGGTATTAGAGTGCCCAAGAGTTCCGTTGATTCTATGTGTTCCAATCTGTGTCAACCCTACTGTAAGGGGTATAACAAGCGCGAGGAACAGCCAAGAAATCATCTTGTCGGGGGAAAATCGATCCTTGAGTTGCATCACCAGCAAGTAGACCATCAGCCACGAAAAAAGACGTACCCACTCACGGATGCTAGAAGATAAATATGAAGCATCTAACCCCAGACCTCCCAGTGCCATAAGTATTAACCACAAGCCCTGAAACGCTACCCAACTAGTCAAGAACCACCAAAACCCATCAGTATGGACAGTCCGACGCGTTAGTAACATCACTATCACATATAGCAAAGTTAAAGCGTCTAGCCCGATGGCGAATAGAGCTGGAAGCTGCTGGTCAGAAAAAGGATCTAGAGCACTACGCAGGATCAATAGACCTATGACCGCTTGCTCAAAGTTGCTAAAGAAGTAAAAAAGAAATGGTATTGCACCTAAAGGTAACACCAGGTACAAGGGGTTGATACCTACAAAAAACCCTGTCGCTACACCAACCCCCACACCTGCTAACCCAATCAAAAGTCCCAGACGAGAAGAACGAGTTGAGCGTTGTTTGGTTAACATTGTTACCTCTGCCTCGAACCGTTCGCAGAATTTTTAGTATCATCTGCGACACCAATCAACCGCTTCTGAGATTTGGGTAGTCGAGGCTGGTAACCATCAACAGGATATCGGAAATACTTTTCTGTCTGATTTGTCATTCCATTCACCACGACTCCCAGGATAGGTATGCGATTTTGTGTTAATTCGGATACAGTTCTTGAGAGAACTTCCTTCTCGGTGAAGCCAGGACGAGTTACCAGCATAACTCCGTCGCTTTGCCGAGCTAATGTTGAAGCATCAGCACAAGCACATAGAGGTGCTGTATCTATTATGACTAAATCATAGTTTTCAGCAGCTTCTGCCACCAAAGACTTCATTGCGATTGATTCTAGCAGTTGCGAGGGGCGTCCGTACAGTTCGCCACAAGTCAACACATCCAGGTTTTCAATATCTGTCGGCTGGACGGCATCCACTAAGGATACATTTCCTTCAAGGACATCGGTAATCCCTGGTTTGCCAGTTAGGTTGAACAGCGTGTGCTGTACTGGTCTTCGCAAATCTGCATCAATAATCAATGTCCGCCAAGACAGCATCGCTGCAACAGCGGCAAGGTGTGATGCAACTACAGACTTACCCTCCCCAGAAATAGGGCTGCTAACAACAATTAGCCGCAATTGTTCAGAACTGCGGAACTCCAAGGTTTTGAAGAGTGTGCGGTAAGGCTCAACCAAACCAATATTATCTAGAAATTTATTGGCTGGCTCAAGAACCAGTGTCTTAGCGCTTAGACGTGGCAAGACTCCCAGCAAGGGTAGCTGCAGCAGTTCCTCTGCCTCAGAAGCATCGCGTAGTGTATTATCCATTATTTCCAGGAGCAACACAACGCCAACGGCTAGCATTGTTCCAAACACGGAAGCAAGTGCTAATATAACATTCGGTTTCGGATCAGATGGTGATGATGCTGGTACAGCGTTTTCGATCACGCGAATGTTGCTGACTTTTTGTGCTTCTGTAAGACGTGCTTCCTCAAGTTTGCTTTGTAGGAACTTCAGAGACACTGCAGCTTCTTCCCGTTTACGGGTCAGTAGCATGAGCGTTTGCTGGTTAATGGGTAGTTGTGCAAGACGCTTTTGGAGGTCGGTTTTCCTAGTCTGCAAAAGTTTCAGCCTATCATTTACTGCAGACTCTTCGATCCTATTGAGGATAAATTTGGAGTTCAGTTCTTGACTAAGCTGATCACCTGCGAAATTGTTTGCGGAAACAGTTTGATCCTGAGGTGACACACGAGCAACTTGTTCTGAGTAGATGGCGCGTAAGGCGTCCCGTTCTCCAACTAAGTTCGTCACAGTTGGATGCTCTTCTGTAAAGCGCAAACGAGCTTCGATGATCTTATTCTCCAATTCTGATAATTTGGCTCGCAACTTCTTGATTTCCTCATCTTGTCCACTGCGAACAGATGAATAGGCTTTGTTGAGGGTTCCTGAGTCAGTAATTTGGCGCAAGGATGCGTCCCGCGCTTTTATCTCTTGAAGTTGAGCCGACAGAGTACGCTCTTGGTCTTCCACTGTAGCTATACTCTGCACCAAGCTTTTTGTTTGCTCTTCAAAGGAGACAATTCCGCTTGATTTTCTGTATTTGTTTTCTTTCTCTTCAGCCTCTAGCAGCTGTTTTTCAGCTTCGGGGACCTGTTTTTTCTCCAAAAATGCCTTGACCTTTGTAGCCTCAGAACTAATGGCTTTAATATTATCTTCAACCATCGCCTGAGCAACGGCATTGAGCAATCTGGCTGCTAACTTAGGGTATTCAGATTGATAGCTCAGTTCAAGAATGTTGGTTGCTGGGACAATTGTGACTTTTAAATTATGACTGAGTTCCCCCGTTGTTACGGGAGAGAGAGATAAATTACCTTTAATTTCGGGAAAAGCAATCGCAATGGCTCGTTCCAGAACACGTTGTGACTTGACGAGTTCTGCTTGGTCAGCCAAGGGACTAATTCCTGGTGCATTTGAAGACACTTGGGTAAGGTCACGACCTAATTCTGAAACACTCACCCTTTTGTCGTCCAGCATCACTCGCGCAGATGCTGCATACTTACTAGGGGTAACTGCAAGGTAGGCGCTCGCCCCACCAATGACAGCAACAAATGCAGCGATCGCGGGAAGACTTCGCCGCCTCAGCACTGCTATGACACTTGATATTCCTTTTTCCATCACATATACCCTCTTTGTTTGATCAGTCATAAGTCATTCGTTTAAATTGAATGACTTATGACAAAGAACACTGCAACCTATTTTTTGCCCACAACCTCAGCAAGTCCAGTTTGGCGTTGTTCGGAGATATGTACTGGCTCTGGGGAGTTTAGAAGTTTTGTATAGAGTTTCAGGGTTTCAGAGGTGATGTGATCCCAGCTATAGTTCAGCTGTATATGCCTTTGTGCATTCACAGCCATAACTCTTAGTTCTTGGGGGTGATGAATTGCCCAGTCGAGCGTACTAATACAAGAGTTGAGGTTTCCAGCTTCAAACAGCTTGCCCCGACCTCCACTAATCAATTGCTTGTGAGGAGGAATATCACTTGCCACGACTGGTATACCTTCCTGCATCGCCTCTAACATTGCTAGAGGGAGCCCCTCTACATCAGAAGGAAGGACAAACAACCCTGCTCCCCGGACAATTTCCCAAAGGCGTTGTCCGCGAAGTTCGCCTGCAAAGATAATATTTGGATTATTTGCCACCTTTTCTAATAGTTCTGAGGTGAATGATTTCGTATCACTCACACCGCCAGCCAGAACGAGTTTCCATCCAGGTGGGTTCAAAGCACTAAAGGCGTCAACCAGCAAGTCGGGACGCTTTTCTGGTACCAATCTGCCCAAAAACAGAATATAGCGCTTCTGCTCAAGACCTAGTTGAGTCCCGTAACCAAAATTCGGGTCTGACTTACCATAGCCTGCTGGAGCATTGGGAATGTAAACCGTATCCCTACCATAAGTTTGCCAAAAGTAGGTAGAGAGCGCATCTGATACGACCATTAACTCGTGGGCGAAACGGACTGCTGCCTTCTCCCCTAATTGAATCACGCGAGTTGAAAAACTGCCCCACTTGGCACGTTGCCAATCTAACCCCTGACAGGTGACGACAATCTTTGCAGTGTTGACAAGTCTTGGTAAACAAGTAAATAAAGATGGACCAAGAGCGTGGAAATGAATGATATCGTATTTTGTAGCAGAGGCTGCAATTGCTCCTATTGCCGAGGTAGTAAAAGCATCCACTCCTTTCAAAGGCAAACCTGGTAATGAGATCACTTGGACGCCTTGATAGTCATAACGATCCTGCCAGGAACAGTCAGTGTAAGAGGAGCGGGCATATAAATCAACAGAATGTCCCTGTTCGACTATGCGAGGATAAACTTCTGCACAGTAATGTTCGATGCCACCTTGTTTGGGCGGTAGACCTTTTGCACCAATGACAGCAATTTTCATACGAGTTTCGTTGTGCTGGTTTTGCTATGGACACGCTTGTATAAATTGACAGAGATTGAAATAAGAACACAGCAGGTGGGAACACAAAAAAGCTCCGTGTCTTTGTTTCAATTTTCATTTTTTTTTAAAAAAGCATGATTGCCTCTCCCCCAAGAACTATGTTTTTTGTATCTACTTTGAGCGTCAGCAACGCTCACACGCGAACAGCGACTGTGCTAGCTCGCTGTTCCCAGCGATTCCACATTTCGTTGTAAACTTGTTGAACGACTGTACTAGCTGCATAAGGTTTTGCAGTCCGCACGCAAGACTGAGTGGGATAATCTGCTGGATGCAGCAGCACTTTGCGTAAGGCATCTGCTATGCACGCGGGCGTTCGTTCGGAACAAACAACGCCACTGTCTGCACTCAGTAATTTTGGGGTCTCACCACATTCAGTTGTGACTACAGGAGTTCCGCTCCCCAGCGCCTCAAGAACTACCAAAGGTAGACCTTCATATGCAGAGCTTAGAACAAAAGCATTGCAGACACGATGGATCTGTGCAAGCTTCTCTTGGGTAAGGGCTCCAAGCATTGTTACCCGATGAGAAATCCCCAATTTAGCAGTTTCTGCACAAATTTCTGCCCCTAACTCGCCATCACCCGCTATCAGTAAGTGCACATTAGAAACGGTAAGAGCAGCAAATGCACGTACCAAAAGAATCGGGTCTTTTTGAGGATGGAGCCGACCAGCAAATAAAACAAAACGTGTTTCCTCATCCACACCTAGCCGAGCTGCCAATTCCTTTCTTTTTACTATTCGTTCATCTTCTGTTAACGGATAAAAAATTTCGTTGTCGAAAGAATTTTTGATGTATGCAACACGGTCTTGCAAGCTAGGATAACGCTCCTTATATAACTGTGCTGCATCCGTATTACAAGAAAGAATTTGGCTAAACTGGCGAACTAACAAACCTTCCAGAGCAAAATATGCAGCGGGAAATCTTCGCCAAAGAATCGCTTTCTTATTACCCGCAGCTTGCATTTGCGTCCGTATATCATTGTGAATAAATAAAGTTTTTTCTCCCTGCCAATTTATGGCGGCTATTGTTGGCTCTATTCTGTGAAAGTGCATGAAGTCAGAGGCAAAGTCACGCCCTAAAAGAGCAGCAGTATATTTGAGTGTTGTTGGTATTAAGTTTCTAACATTGTCATTTTGCAATGTAAATAAAGGTAGAAAACTAATTTCTCTGCCTGCAAATTCTGCTTGTTGCCATTCACCAACAGGCTTTTTTGGATCGACTCCTGTTCCTACGAGTCTTACCTGAAACTCGCTTGGAGCGTACTTGATAAAAGTGTTGATGAGTGTTTGTATACCTCCGATTGTGGCGTTCCAAGGATTGAACTGGTAAAAAATCGTGACAACAGGTTTACGCATGGCAATCACCCTGCACAATTTGCGTGCAAAAGTTTAAATGTATTCCAATTTTCAAAAACACTCAAAAAAACTTTAGAAATGCCCTCCTACAGATTAAAGATTTTTATGAGTGTATGCATTCCTCCGATAGAAATATTCCGAAGAATGAACGGGTGAAAAATCGTCAGCATGGGTTTACACATTTTTGACACATTTTTCCGACTCTGACAACTTTCGTACAAATACGGAGAAGGATTTCCACCTATCAAAAAGGCACACAGCTTTTGTGCGATTTTTACACATAAGCTTAATTACACTTATCAAATCGTAGTATTTCTGGAGCCGATTTTCACTCAGTAATTCTAATCTTTACAAAAATTTTATAGTTTAAGGTATAATTTTTATCTTATAAGTAAACGTTTTATGATATAACGGTTTTTTTATACTTTTGTTTATAAAGAAACTTTACAATATTTTAAGAAATTAAAATATAAAAAATATAAAAGAGGACGTAAACTTCACAGTCTACGCCCAAATAGGGAAAGACGCGTAAAGGCACAGCAATGTTCCCTAACGCGTGCAATCTGCTTTCACATATTGTGTTTCTGGCTACTTGGCTCTGGCTTCCAAGTTTTCTAAGCGGCTTCTGAGTTCTTGGTTTTGTTGTCTGAGTTGGTCAAGTTCAGAACGTAACTGACGAATAGCACTTTCGGAGCCGATGTTGTTTTGCACCTTGGAAATCTCTTCCTCAGCATAGCGGCGTACGCGTCCATCAGGTGTTTGGTCAGCCACGGCTTGCAAAATCCCAATTGCTTTGGGGGTTTGCATTTGTCCGAGGGCTGTGACTACCGCCAATTGAGTTAAAAAGAACGTATCCTTAGAAATTTCTGTTAATCGCTCTAAAATCCGTTCCACATTCACACTACTTTGACCAACAGAAATCTTCCCGAGAGCGCGAATTGCTCCTAAACGCAAAGGTTGCGGTACACCCTGCTTTGTGTATTCTGTTAGGAGATTTAAAGCAGCTTCTGAAGTTTTGAGTTCGGCTAAACCTGCGATCGCACCAATCCGCACGACCTCATTCCAACCCGCCTTGTCTTCCAAGACAGATTTCAGCAGCTTAATAACCTTTTCTTCCTTTGGTTTCTCGAATGTTGTCGCAGCAGCGATCGCTCCCACAGCGCGAGACGCTGCGGCTTCCACATAGTAGCTGCGATCGCCCACCTCCAGCAGTTCTTTCAACGCCTTATAGCTTTCATGAGTTTTGATTTTTGCGAGTGCTTCCACCACAGCACGCCGCACATAAGAACTCTGATCTTTTAATCCAGCAACTAACTCATCAAAGACTTGATCCAGCTTGATTTGCGCCAGTTGTTTCGCCACCTCAACGCGTACACCCCAAAAGGAATCATTTTTGAGTGCAGCAGACAGCGCTTTTAAAGCCTCCAAACTCCCTTTTTTCGCCAAAGCTTCCGCTGCATAAATGCGGGAGATGGGGTTGGGGTCAAATTCCAACTGGGCTTTCAACTCTGGTACTGGGTACTCTAAAGACACCGTTTTTAGGAAATGATCCCCTACATCAAAGCTAAGAAATTGGGGTTTTTCCTCAAGAGGGAAGTAAAAGCTTTGTTCGCGTTGATTCACCCGCACAGTGAAAGTCTTGAGTACTGAGTTGTGAGTGCTGAGTGTTGAATTTTTGCTGGGTTCTGAGTTCCTAGCTGCGGTTTCTGAATTTTGGACGTACCCAAAACCAATAGGAATTTTTAAATCAAATAAATCACTGCTATTATGACTTTCAGCATTTGCGTGGCTTTGAGTCACTGTAATCTTAGCCAGATTTGAATCTGCATCCCAAGAGTAAGCGACTTTAAAATCTGGATGACCGCCACGATAAACGTACTGATCGAAGAGGAACAAGAGATTGCGCCCAGTTGCTTTTTCAATCGCCCGCAGCAAATCTACTGTTTCCACAGTTTTGTGGGCATTATCCAGTACAAATGTCTGAATTGCCTTCCAGAACAATTCTTCTCCCAATTGCGCCCGAATCATGTGATAAACACAAGACCCTTTCTCATAAATGTGGTGGTCATAAAGTTCAATGGCTTCGCGGTAAACGTGCGTGACCATTGGACGACGGTAGCGATCGCTATCTTCAGCCTGATAACTACGAGCTTGCAGTAAACGATAGTATGCTGCTTCTTGGAGACCATATTCATGTTCTGTCCACATGACTTCCGAGTAAGAAGCCATTCCCTCCTTAATCCAAGCATGAGACCAGTGCTTAATCACCACCAAATCACCAAACCACTGGTGCGCCAGTTCATGGACGACTAAGCTTTCTGTGTTGCGGTTATCTAATGCAGCTTTTTCATCCAGCAAACATCTATCAGTTAACAGTGTAGCAGAAGTATTTTCCATTCCGCCAAAAATGAAGTCGTCAACACAGACTTGCGCGTATTTGGGGTAAGGGTATCGATAGCCATATTTTTCGCTCAAAAACTCTATCATCCGGGGAGTTTTGCCCATAGAGCGTTTGGCATCTTCCTCGCGACCTTTTTCAACGTAGTATGTGACAGGTATACCGTTCCACTCATCGCGAATTTCGGCAAACTTGCCTACTGCTAAAGTCATCAAGTAGGTGGGATGAACTTGCTGCTGTGACCAGTGGTAGATTTTGTCATCACCTTGTTCTTCTGTCGCAATCAGTTCGCCGTTGGAAATCGCGATTAGGGGTTTAGGGACTCGGATGCGAATTTCAGAAGTCGAAAGTTGTCCTGGGTAGTCAAAGCAAGGGAACCAGAAGCGAGAATCTTCGTCTTCTCCCTGTGTCCAGACTTGGGAGGGTTTATTAGGGTAGTGTTTGTCTGGTTGGATAAAATAAATACCGCGTTGTGGTTTGTCTACTGAGTAAGCAATAGCAATAACAATCCGCTTGTCCACCTGTGTGGGTGGTGAGAGGTGGATAGACAACTGTTGTCCGTCGTAGTCAAAGTTTTGCGCTTTCCCATCCACCTGCACCGATTGAATGTCTAAGTTAACAGCATCCAAATTCAAAAAGGAAACACCGTTGCAGATTGGTGTGAGTGTTATACTACAACTGCCGTGGTATCTGCTGTTATTTATGTCCAGGCGGAGGTCTAGAAAAATATGCTCTACCTGTCCAGGACGGTCAGGATTGTAGTGCGGTTTTGCCCCTGGTAATTCAAAAGATTTATACCGATTATTCTCTGTATCAAAATAATACTGCGACATTGATGTTTACTGAATCTTGGTAACCCTGAAACTTCTGAGTTGATGTTATGAGGAAAAACAGCTTCATCGGCTGTACTTCCCAGATCAACCCACGATACACCCTGAAATATTTTGTACACTGTTGTCTTTTGACATAGAGTGTCTTTTGACATAGAGTGCTTTACGTCTTAAGCATTTAACATTTTTTAATTAGATCCTGAAATTTTATATAAGTTAGAATAACTTGCAACTGTCGAAAGGAATATATTCTTCACAGAAAAAACAAATTGTTTACGGATTTGCTCTTAACCCCTTTGAAGTCATACTAGGAGCGCTGTCATAGCCAGAACGTAATAGATAGAAATACTAATTTTATCAGTAAATCCCGAAAAATTAGTGGAGATGAGTCCTAGATCCAAAAACTCCACTTCGGACGTTTTTACTCACCTCTAGGACAACTTGTTGAGGAAAAGAGGATATTTACAATGCCGGAGAGTAAATCAAAATTTTTAATTCCTGCTGTTGGTACTGCCATAGTAGTGGCAGGAGGAATAGCAGCTTATATGTATTTTAAGGGTGGACCTTCTGGAGATATGTCCAGCGCTTTGGGTGCTGCTAAAGTTGTGCCAGATGAGGCAATACTCGCAACTTACATTTCTACTGACCCAAAAGTTTGGGCAAAATTGCAGCAGTTTGGCACTCCGGAAGCACAAAAGATAGTTGGACAAGGTTTGGAAAACCTAAATAAAAGCCTGTCAACTGATAACAACATTTCTTATGAAAAAGATCTAAAACCTTGGGTAGGTGGTGTGATGATTGCCATGCTACCCCCAAATCCAGTGAAACCCGCTGCACAGAATGCTCCGCAAGCGTCACAGGAACCTAAGGTTCTAATGGTGGTGGGGATTAAGGATAAACTTAGCGCCTTGAATTTTGCGAACAAATTGAAGGCACAAAAAGATGTCAAGGTACAGGAAAGTGACTACAAAGGCGAAAAGATTATAGAAACAACTGGTAAAAGTGAACCTAGTTATACTGCGGTTTTGAATAACACCCATATTGTCATTGCTCCGTCCAAGCAAGCTGTAGAACATGCGATTGACACTTATAAAGGAGAACCTTCTTTTGCCAGTAAAGAAGGTGCAAACAGCATGCTGACAAGCGGTGTCAATGTAGATAACACCTTGGCACAAATTTATGTGCCTAATTATGGCAACATGGTACAGCAATTAATCGCCGCCAATCCTCGCTCAACCCCAATACCGCCAGAAACCCTGAAGCAGTTGAAGCAGATGAAATCTATGGTAGCGGCTGTAGGAATTGATAATGCGGGTGTGCGGATGAAAGCCGTTGCTAAGTTAGATCCGCAATTGGTCACATACCAGTATCAAAATAGTTCTGCTAAGGTGGTGTCTCAATTTCCTGCTGATACGATCGCTCTTTTAAGCGGAAACGGAATCACCAATTGGTGGTCAGGGCTTGTGGCACAATCAAAAGATGCTCCTGAGTTGAAGCTCACAGTTGAACAAGCGCGATCGCAACTCAAATTAGTTAATATTGACCTGGATAAAGAGATTTTCGGGTGGATGGATGGAGAATTCGGTTTTGCAGCTATTCCATCAAATCAAGGCGTGTTGGCGCAGGTTGGTTTTGGGGGAGCTTTGGTTTTTCATACAAGCGATCGCAAAACCGCTGAATCCACCCTCGACAAACTCGATAACCTCGTCAAAGCACAATCAGTGAATGTCGCCAAAAGAAATATCGGCGGGAAAGAAGTCACTGAATGGCTTATTCCTCAACAAGGAGCTTTATTAGCACACGGTTGGCTGGATAATGGTTCTGTATTTGTCACTATAGGTGGTCCCATCGCTGAAACACTCGCAGACCGTAAAGGTCAGTCCTTAGATGGTAGCGACAGCTTCAAAACCGTTACTAACAGTTTGCAAAGACCCAACGGTGGATATTTTTACCTAGATATGGACAAAACTTTACCTCTGTTAAATCGTCTCGCCACCGCACAACAACAGCCGATGACTCCTGAAACAAGTGCGATCATGAATTCTATTCGCGGCTTGGGTATCACTGCTACTAGCCCCGACAAAACGACGACCCAAGTCGATATGTTGCTCGCACTCAAGCCGAAAACTGGGAATTAGGAGCAAATACCCCATCCCTCATGCTATAATTATAAATCTCAACAAAAACAAACTCAGTTTCTCCAAGAAACTGGGTTTGTTTGCTTTTTGATAAGCAACTCCCTTTTTTTTCTAGACTTCTTGCAAAAGTCACAGAAAAATATTTAAAACCACAGATGAACACAGATGAAGAACAAAAAATTTTTCCGTTGTTAAACAAGCGCAGTTTTCATCTGTGGGGATATTGTGCATTCTTCTTAAAGTACTGCGGTGTTCATATCAAAAAATATAAAATTCTTGTAGCCTAAAACAAAGCACGGCTCACGTGGTGGATTATGATTCATATCGGCAGGCTTTTTCCTGCTCCCAAAGGTAGATAAATTGTTTGAGCAACTTTACTGATGAACACGGCTGTAAAAAATACTCCGGGATTAGCTTCGCGCTTCGTAAATGGGGTACTGGCAATCAAGCCTTTAGCTAACCTAGCCAAGCATCAAGCGAGGCAAATGATGATTAAACGCGCCCAGAAATTAGGGGTAAATTGGCTCGAAGAAGTGCAAACGCTACAAGCGCGTGATTGGCAAACTGACTTGGCTAAAGTACAAAACCTCCAGTTCACCTACCCAGACTACTACTTGCGCCCATTCCACGCTTACGAAAAAGGTAACCTCTGCTGGGAAGCCGCCCTAGAAGTGGAAGTTGCTGCACACACTGTTCACGCTACCATATGGCCTGATGCTGGCGCACAGGGCGATGCTCCTTTGGAGCCGTCCCTTTCCGGCGATGGCAAACTACGCCAGAGTTACCACGACATCCTGAAAAAGCAAATTTCCAACGACCCGCAAGACATCCTAGACTTGGGGTGCAGTGTGGGTTTGAGTACCTTTGCCTTACAAAAAGTTTATCCCCACGCCAAAATTACGGGCTTAGATTTATCTCCCTACTTCTTAGCCGTCGCTCAATACCGTAGTGAGCAGCACCATGCTAATATCAACTGGATTCATGCTGTAGCTGAATCCACTGGGCTACCAGATGCCTCGTTTGATTTAATCTCCATTTTCCTGATGTGCCATGAACTTCCCCAAGCGGCGACTCGACAGATTTTTGGTGAGGCGCGGCGTTTACTGCGTCCGGGTGGGCATTTGGCAATTATGGACATGAATCCCCAATCTGAAGTCATTAAGAAAAGACCGCCTTACATTTTGACGCTGCTCAAAAGTACTGAACCGTACTTAGATGAATATTTCAGTTTAGATATTGAGCAAGCAATCATTGAGGCAGGGTTTAAGGCTCCCACCATCACTCCTAACAGCCCCCGCCACCGCACGGTTATAGCTCAAGCTTAGAGACGTAACATCCAGTTTCATTACATTATCGAAATTTTTGGGTCTAAAACCCCGTCTTTTTAGGACGGCTTTACTGATACAATCAAAGAGGTCACTGACCCACCCGAACAATGGAGACATAAAGCCTAACACCAAAGTTTGCAATACTGCAACGGCGAAGAAAAATTGGTAGATCGGGATAAGAGGATGGGGCAATGGTGAATATCCCTTGAATCAACAAGCAGGCATAAGAATTCCTTTTTTGGATTTCTGAACTTGAGGCGGTGGGACACACCGTTACAGTCTGTGGAGCGAACATAAGACCAAGTCCCTTAAGGGTGGAGGCAGTTGCTATGAAACAGAAACCCAAGTCGTGAGTCTTGGGAATCACCGTCCCTTATAGGGCGGTGAGGATGTCAAAAAAGCATACTACGTCTCTACATGGAATTGTTGTGGGCAACTATACCACCGCTGCTGCTTCTGGTTTACTACTATAACCGCCTTGCATCTGTTCCATTGTTGAAGCGGCTGCTGTTTTTCTTTATCTTGGGAGCAGTATCTGGTTTTGTTGCTCTTAACTTAGAATTGGTTTTTGAAAGAGTAGCCAATCATGTTGTTGACTGGCAGAGAATCCAGCGTCTCTTTGCAGGTGTGATGCTGCGGCAACTTATAGAAGTCGGTCCAATAGAAGAAGGCTGCAAGCTGCTAGCAGTCTTGCTCCCGACTTACTATCTCCAACGCCGATACCGATTTCGCCCCACTTCTATTTTCCTCTTTACCATAGCTGTTGCTCTTGGATTCACTGCCGAAGAAAATTGGATTTACCTTTTTCATGGCACAGGATCAATTCTTGAGCGAATTATCAGCACGCCAGTTCACGCCATGTTTTCTGCCCCTTGGGGATATGCCCTAGGAATATCTATCGGCTCAAACATCTATTTACATCGATGTCAGCAGCATGTTCCTAGGGCTTGGCTTCTTGCTGTGATTTGTCATGCCTTAGTAAATGTTTTATCAATAAGTGGTCGCTATCCAATACCACTACGTTTGCTCAGTTACGGTTTGTTTCCGTTTCTGGTATGGATGTTTTGGCGACTAGAACAGTTCGTGCGAAAGTTGCAAGGCAAAGGCGCGATCGCTCTCATCTCTAGTCGTACACCTCAGCAACGTTTCCGAGAACAAGCTTTGGTGCTGTTAACCCTGATGTTAGCTGGAAATGCTCTTTTTGGACTGTTTCTTTTAGCCAAAAGCCTGAGCTTCCTCAATCCGTCTCAGCTTTTATACCCTGATGTCATATCATTTACACTTAGTCGCTTATTGCTATATCTCAGCCTTGGACTTTTGGCATGGGTGATCTATCGCTCTTTGCGACGTTCAGCACAGCGTCGATATTTTTAACTGCTTAACTACTAGCAAGCAATTTTCGTGCCAATGGTTGAGGAATCAACGAGAGTACAAATGCTGCTACTGTTTTGAAGTTGAACTTTTGTCTGAGAACATGCAGTAGATATGGTCGCGCTTCTTTGACTTGTTCAGATCGCAGCAAGCCTATGGCTAGAGTTGTATGTGCTTGTAACCATTTCTCTTGGAAATAGTCCTTAAATTCTTGCAGCCGCTGATCTTCCATAAACTTACGGAAGCAAAAAATACCAGCTTTGCCAGCCCGGATGTTTGCCTGGCTGCTTACACCACCACTAATCATTGATTCCGACTGTGAATGCACACGGTATCTAGCTAATCTTTCTGGAGAATAATACGCTCCTCCGCCATTGCGACAAGCCAAGTACGTTAGGTACAGATCCCAAAAAGGTCCCATTTGAGGCTGAAAATCATCCCATTCAATGGCATCCTTGCGGATAACAGTAGCCACAGCAGAAGGGACAGCTTGATGAACTATCCCAATTTCATAAAAAGGTTGATAAATTCCCTCTTTCAGTTGATCTCGTTTCCAGCGCTGTGTATTTTCCTCAGTGGCTGCATGATTAATCTTGCCATCGGGATCCATAATGTAGTGGTCGCTGAAAGCTACGACTAAATTTGGATTGGCTTCAAGCTGTGGAACAAGCTTTTCTAATAAGTCGTCGTTCCAAACATCATCGTCGTTCAAGCTAGCAACATATTTACCTTTTGCCTCTTGAAATGCTCCGATAACATTCAAGGAAATTCCTAAATTCTTGGAATTGCGTCGAAACCGGATTCGTGGATCTTGAAAAGATTCAATAATTTTTTGAGGATTCTCGGGGCTAGCATCATCAGACACAATAATCTCGATATTTTTGTATGTCTGGTTAACAGCACTTTTTATAGCTTCTTTGAGATAATCAGGGCGATGATAAGTGGGAATAATCACGCTAACCAGCGGTTCATTTGAATGATGCTGTAATTGCATAACCTCTACTCCTTAGCTTTTTTCGGTGACTTTAGTATTGTGTTAGCACACGCTCTTCTTATTGTTTATCCTCAAAGTAAAGTAAATATTAAGGAACTTTAAACTCGATGTTAAACAATAATATTTAGTTTCCAAAAAACTCTAAAAAAAGAATTAGGAAATTCCACCTACTTATTTTTTCACATAAGCAAATTTACTTTGCGTTTTCATTGAATAGGTGTTATTCGCTATAATCATTGTCAGGCATACCTTTAGAGCTTTTTCTGTCACACTAAAATCCTCATAAACCGGGTATTACCAAGCCCAAAATTAACACTTATGATGGCTTGATTTCACCCAAATTTACGGTTATCTGTACAAGTTCAATAGAAAAATTTGGTGAAATTTGTGAACTGAGTCAGTGTTGGCATAATTATTAAAGCTATTAATACTATTATATTTAAAAACTTTTTGATGCTATCTCTCTAAGGTAAGACTATGTTAATTTAAGTCAACCTTGTGAAAACAATAATCTCCCAAGGCAGGCAAAAGTTTCCTTAATCTTTCTATTTTCATGAAAAATATTTTCGATTTCTTTCTACAATCCTGTCAATAGAGAAAGCAACTCGGTATAATATGCAGACATTAAACTTTAGGAGTATGAGAACCGAATTAATAAATGCTATAAAATTTCCAAAAATCTATATTATTTGACTAATTCATCGCAATGAGTAATTTTTTGCTAGCCTTGAGATTTATTTATTATTTTTATAAAAAATTAGCATATTGTTGAAAACAAATACCCTTGGATTCACTGCCCAAGAGAATTAGATTTACCTTTTTCATGACACAGCATTAACTGTTAAGCTCATCAGCACGCCAGTTCACGCGACGTTTTCTGCCCCGAATCGCGATTGGGCACGAGGGCACTGCTTTCCCTTGCAATCGCTCTCATCTCTAGTCGTACACCCAAGGAACGTTTAGGGTAACAAGCTTGAAAAGGGGCGACTAGTAAAACTAGAGCGCCCCTTTCAAATGCTTATAAGCGAATATCAATCGCTATTAGCTTTAAACCAGCTACACGCGTACTAACACAGGTTCATTTTGTGCAGCATTAACTGAGTTAGGATCTGACTCAGTACAATAAATTTCGCAGGAGTTATTAGGGCTTTCGATTAATTTGACTTTGTAAAGCTTGGCTCCCAATTCCTGGATGGGCGATCGCAGTAAATGACTGATGTGAAGTGCAATATTCTCAGCAGTGGGAACGACTTCGGCAAAATGCGGGACGTCTTTGTTAAGGAAGGTGTGGTCGAATGGTTCTACAACGTAATCTTCTATAACTTTATTGAAAGCGCCTAAATCAATAATCATCCCAGTGCGTGGGTCAATTTCACCTTTTACAGTCACTTCCAGATGATAATTGTGTCCGTGACCGTTGGGACGAGCGCACTTACCGTAAATCTCGAAGTTTTCTTCGCTGCTGAGGCGAGGATGAGCTAGCCGATGGGCGGCGCTAAAATGAGTGCTGACAGTGAGGTATGCTTCCATGCCGTTTCCTAAATAATCAGCCCAAAGTTGAGGATGTTCAAAAAGCTGTATGCGGACTAAAGGTAAATGGGGTGCAAGCCGTTGCCAAATCACCCGTGCAATGCTCTCAGTGGTGGGTAGAGTTTGTTGAAATTCTGACCACACATCGTTGAGATAGGAAAAGTCCAGTTGGCTGGTCACTTCTCGCTTAATAACGTGTTTCACATCGGACAAGTTGAGAACCATGCCATATTCATCTAATTCCCCAATTAAGGAGACGAATAAGACATAGTTATGCCCGTGTCCGGGAAATCTTGAGCAAGCATCAAATTTCTCAATATTTTCTGCTTCGCTCAGTTCTGGCAACCAATAGCGATGACTTGCTGAAAACTGAGCGCGGCGATTTACAATACATTGCATGAGTAAGCTGGGAGCAAAACTTGAAATTTCTTAACTTTTCACTGCTTCCAGCATAAACTAATTCTGTTGAGCCAACACCACGCTGCGGGAATTGCGTGGATTCACGCTAGAAGTTGGATATAGCTTTTCGTCCGAACTTGTTTGCACAAGATGACTATCTGGCTATATTTTTCTAGCTATAAGGAGAACCGCTCTACCGGGCAACGCCAGTTCCCTAGGTCGGGAAACCCTCCTTCAGGACTGGCTCATCAGGGCACGGGCTTTCAGACTTGCCTACTTGTCTTGCGGTTTAGGTCAACGCTTTCATGCCTCCAAGCAGAACGGCTCCGTCCTTGGGGCATCAACCCCTACATGAAAACTTTCCTGATTTCTTGTCCAATCAAGTTTTTCCCAGTACTTTCAACCGTGGATTTTGGACAAAAACAACGTGGCGTAAGCATTTGCGCACCTTCACTTAATGGGTGTATGTATCTCATTGCCACTGTTAGTAATTATAACAGCACGTGCATTAGATGCGACGTGTTCTCCTTTGGCCCCGATTTAAAAATGCGGGGCTACCACGCTCCCGTGTTATTTAGGTGAGTGTTGAGTGTTGACTGTTTTAATCACCACTACACATACGCACCCACAGATTCTTGTGCCTCACGATATAAATGACTAGCAGTGCGGAACATTTCTTGCCCAGCGTGCAAGTAACTCTCGTCGTAGTTGAGAGGGAAATATTCCAACTGATCTAACCCATCGCCAACTTGATTCAGGCAATAGTAGAGGTGAGCTGCTGCTCTTGCTAAACTAGGGGGATTTGGTAGAGAACGAAAAGTAATTTGCGCCTGCTTCAGGTCGTCTCGACAGGCGTTTAGGTAATCCTGAAATTCTTCTAGGAGGACATCATCAAAGGGGTCAGCTGCTAGTTTCTCAATTTGCTCCTTTAGGGAAGTGAGAATGCTAAACAGCAGGCGACTCACTGGTTGATAAACCAGGTGCAGCCATTCCTCAATTTGTTCATCCGCATCCCTTCCTGTTTTTCGGGTCGCCTGGTATTGCTGTTGAGCTGCAGCAGCTCGCTGTTGCCTATTGCTGGTCGTCTTTTGAGAGCGCTGACGCAATCTTTGGTCGTAATTTTGGCGATTTTGAACATCGCCCAAGACCTCATATGCTGCATTAATGCGGATAATCTGATCAGGATCTGATGTGTCCTGATTGCTGTCGGGATGAAACATCTTGACCAAGCGACGATAAGCTTGCTTAATCTCCGCTTGGCTGGCGTTGGGATTGACTTTGAGTGTTTCGTAGTGGTTCGTCTTATCTGCCATTCTTCCAATTTATCGTTAGCTGATGCTAACTGCTACCCTTGGCTCCAAATCTTGGAACAACGGTGTACTTAAGTACCTTTCTCCAAAACTCGGCTGAATCATTACTATCAAGCGCCCTTCGTTTTCTTTGCGTTGAGCGACACGAATGGCAGCACACAAAGCAGCTCCACTGGAAATGCCAGAGAGTAGCCCTTCTTCTCTTGCCAAACGCCGACCGTAGGCGATCGCCTCTTCATCGGTAACAGAAATCACTTCATCTATCATATTTACATTTAGCACTTGGGGAATGAACCCTGCACCGATTCCCTGAATTTTGTGGGGTCCGGGTTTTCCTCCAGCTATAACTGGGCTATTTGTTGGTTCTACTGCGATCGCCTTAAAACTCGGTTTGCGTGCTTTGATCACTTCGGCAACACCTGTAATCGTACCACCGGTTCCGACCCCAGCAACAATCATATCCACCTGTCCGTCAGTATCCTCCCAGATTTCCTCTGCTGTCGTTTCCCGGTGTATTTTTGCGTTAGCTGGGTTACGGAACTGCTGTAACATATAAGCATCCTGCGTGTTATCAACGATTTCCTGCGCCCGCCGAATTGCCCCACTCATACCTTCAATTCCTGGTGTGAGTTCTAATTCGGCTCCATACGCCCGCAGCATTGCCCTTCGTTCACCGCTCATTGTCTCAGGCATTGTCAAAATTAATCGATAGCCTTTTGCCGCTGCTACCATTGCCAGGGCAATTCCGGTATTTCCAGAGGTGGGTTCCACTAATATCGTTTTCCCAGGAGCAATCAACCCTTCTGCCTCTGCGGTGTTGATCATGCTCACGCCAATTCGGTCTTTTACTGAAGCCGCTGGGTTCATGCTTTCCAGCTTCACTACAATCTGTGCGACACAACCTTCCGCTTGAGGGATACGGTTGAGTTGCACCAAAGGAGTACGGCCAACAAGTTCTGTAATATCACGAGCTATTCGCATACCTTAGTTCCTAGTCATTAGTTATTAGTTATGAGTCATTAGTCAACAGTCAATCATAAAAATTAACAACCTTCTTTTCTCATTGACTATTGACTATTGACTAAATGTAGTACATTATGTCCAACTGTCGTCGAGAATCTCGTTTTTCACACAGCTCCGCAAGCGTGTATTTTTGCAAAACTGTGTTTGCCGCAAGCCTTGCCTCTTGCCAAATATCTTCTACAACAGCACTGTCTAGAGTTTTAGGGTTGGCATCTTCTTCACATGGGCGCACATCTAACCCTTCTAAACAACTCAAAACCTCGAAAAGAGTGATTTTCCAGGGTTCTCGCGCCAACAGATAACCGCCCTTTGACCCGCGCTGGCTTTTGACTAGACCTCCACGCCTTAAAGTCGCCAACAGCTGTTCTAGATAGCGGTCTGGTATATTTTGTTGTGCAGCAATCTGTCGAATTTGCAGGGGTTCCCCGCTTTGGTAATGAATTGCTAGCTCTAATAAAGCAAGAATTCCGTATTCTGATTTACACGATAGTTCCACAGCAGCTTTTAGAAGAGGTGATGGGTTTAAAACAGAGGAGATACAGAGAAAGTTAAAAGTCAAAATAATTTTTTATTTTTTACTTTTCTTGTCCTCTTTACTAGTATACTCCGGTTCTTCGGTGGGGTTTGTTGTTTTGGTTTTTTAAATTTAAATTAGGAAAATTAAGACTTATGTACAAAGCCTATCCGTTATAGCGGTTTTCATTTGGGTGCAGTACATTGTGACCTCTCCCCAACCCCTCTCCTACAAGGAGAGGGGCTTTTCCCCCTTCCCTCATAGGGAAGGGGGCTGGGGGGTTAGGTTTTGTATTTCATTTAGACCACAAATCGTAGGGGAGCCAGTGCGTTGGTGAGCCAGCGCTGCAGGAGGGTTTCCCTCCGCAGGCGACTGGCGAAAGGGTTTCCCGGCAGCCACGCATCTGGCGTTGGGCATTGCTCCTAACAGCTTTCTGGACATTTGAGATATTGGTGAGCAATGCCCACCTTATACCAAGCGTGAAAAAAGAATGCAACACATGGTAAGATACGCATCCCTAACCCTCCCCGATTCATGGGGAGGGTGCGCTCTTTTGGCGGGTGGGGTATCTGTCGCAAACATTTTTTGAATCGGTATTACAGGAAAGCCCTGTATAGCCCAATACGGTTCAGTTAAGGTTGATGTGTCAAAATCAGGTGTGTAGAGACGAGAGGTGGCGCGTCTCTACATTGTGTTCCTGATAAGGGTTCTGGTCTTATCTGAACCGTATTGCTGTATAGCCCCCAAAAATATAAAAAGCCCCGCTGTAAGGCGGGGAGCAATTCATTTCTTTACAAAATGTTCTAGGAATTGTCAACCCTCTAGAAGGTGAAGGTTGTTCTTAGAGTTCCAATAATCGCATCATCGTTGTTGTTGTTCTGACCAGGAGATGTCAGGTAAATAACACCAGGAGTGATGGAGACGTTATTGCTCACCTGGTACTTGTAGAAGCCTTCGATACTGTAAGGTATATCATTAGCGCCTCCTACTCGACCACGGGCATAGGGTTGTGCACCTGCAAAAATACCTAAGACGTTACCGCGCTTTCCAAAGTCAGGTAAGGCGATTCCAGCTCCGTAGCTCCAAGCTTCATAATTATCATTGGCACCAAAGCCGTTGATGTCGTGATAGGAAACGAAGCCACTAATAGAGAATTTGTCACTCGGTCTCAACGCTGCTGACAAACCGTAGGAGTTACTAGAAGATGCGTTGGTGGCGCTGAGAGCGTTGGCTTGTGCAGTACCTACTACAGGGACGTTTGCGCCTTGGAATCCGCCGGCATCAAATAAAGCACTACCTGCACCGTGATATCCGTGGACGTAGGTGGCTGCTAATGCAAACCGCTGACCAAGATTAAAGTTCAACTGTCCTAAAGCTGCGTAGTTACCCTCGAAGATACCTGAACCTCCATTAGGAGTATTCGCTTCAGAACCCAAGTAACCTATGGTTAAGGAACTTGGTTTGAGGATACCACCACCCCTACCAAAGGGGATGTTGAGTGCTGCACCTGCGCCACCACCAATACGATAGATGGGGTTTTCCGAAGCGAAGGTGGTCAAAGCACCATTACCGCCGTCATAGTCTTCAAAGTAGGGGTTGTTGGTAGCAGCATAATCGCTGTGAACACCACCAGTAGCTGCAACGTAAAGTTGCGCAGGTCCTACAGGGACGTAGTAAGCCAGCCAATCTAGGACAATATCGTTACTGTTGCTCGCATCCCCGGTAAGGTTAAAGGTTTGAAAGCCTTCACCACTTAGCTCTGAGGTATCTATAGTTCCGTTTCCGTTGGCGTCTATATTACCACCTGTGTTCAATCTTCTGGCGTTACCAGTAGCCAAACGGGTATGCAGAACGTCTCTACCTGTGAAACTTGTTTGCAAGTCTAAACGTACCCTGTTTTGGAAGACAGTATTGTTGTTTTCGCCTACTGTCTCGCCAAAAGCATCAGTGAGGGCGAAGATTGCTTCACCAACGAGTTTGGTCGTTGTTGAGAACTGGTTAGCTTCCAATTCTGCTGTCCGTGCTTCCAATGTATCTACACGACCGCGCAGGGTAGCTAGTTCTGCAGAAAATTCTTCTTGCAAACGCTGCAACGTAGCCAAGTCTTCTTTCCTGACCAAGTCAGTTGTTGCTGTAGCAATCAGTTCATTGACCCGGTCTAAACATGCATTTAAACCCGCAGCAAATTCATAACGGGTCAAAGCACGGTTACCACGGTATGTACCATTGGGATAACCAGCAATACAACCATAGCGTTCAACTAAGGACTGCAATGCTTGGAAAGCCCAGTCTGTTGGCTGCACGTCGGAGAACTGGGAAACTGATGTCACTTGGGACTGAGAAGTTTTCCCCTCGTCGCTGTAGCTGCTAACTTGCTGCAAAACATTGACATCAGTTTGTTGTGCTTGAGCCAATGTTTCTGGCTTGGGGGTAACTTCAGTTGTATTTGAAGTTGTTGATGTTGATACTGATACTGATGAAGAAGCTTCTTGATTATTGTTGATTTGTGAAACTTCTGTTTTCACAACTTGATTGTTGCTGTTGTTTTGACCAGCCATCGCTGTTGTGGGAACCAACAATGTTGCTCCTAAAAGCGCTGGACTGACCATCAAGCATTTCCACAAGAGATTAGACATCTTTCCTGTTCTCCTCACACCTTCTATAGATAACTTTTTTGCTGCAATTACTCTCGAAATATTCTCGAATTTGCGAGTTTTTATTGATACTTGTGGATTAGGCATATTAGCCCTCAACACTATTTTAGTTTCCGCTAAGCTAAGAACCAATTAAGTTTAGGTAAAGAAACCATGGAATTCACTTATGCAAAAACATAGTTGTATTTACTCGTAATTATAAGTCGGAAAAACTGGATGACAAGATGGAAGCGATCGCCTTATAAACTGTCACACATCTCATCTCAGTGTCTGGAAATAAATTTCTAGATGACAATAAGCCAAAAACCTCCTCTGCAAGCGCTTTTTCCCACTTACAAAGCTATGAACAAAATATGCAATATTTGAAGCAAATAGCAATGCAAGCAAATCAGTTAATTGATTTGGGAAATCACCTCTGCCAAATCAAAGTCTTTCTGCGTTAACCCACCAGCATCATGCGTTGTGAGTAAAATTTTGACTTTGTTGTAAGAAATCTCGATATCTGGATGATGTCCTGCTGACTCAGCAGGCTGAACAAGCTTGTTCACAAATTCTATAGCCTGGACAAAGTCTTTAAACTTGCGGTTATACTGCAACGTTGACCCCTGTCGTGTCCAATCTGGCAGATGGCTTACCCTTTCTTGAATTTCTGCCTCAGTAAGTAGCTGCGCCATATCATGAAATCCCAAAAACTGAATTTCTTTGTTCTTTTGTAGGATCTTGAACTGAAAAAGGACTGGTAGTCACTGACATTATGCCCTCTTCATTCTGGAATATAGAGGCTGAGTGCTGCTATTTCCTCTTCCTCCTGACAATTTTTAAAAGACCCTAGTTTGCAAATAGGACGCGGAATTTACTCCTTCAATTGTTTAAGGTTGTTTAACCGATCACACAGACGCCGTACTCGCGTTTTGTAGGTAATGGCTACATACGTGGTACTAGCTACGTCTTTGTTACAAAATTTTTGAGTGTAACTGTTGTATTTTGTATAAAGTCAACAATCCTAGACCGACAATCTTAATTGACGTTACTTGCTCAATAAATGTTCCAGCAAGATAGAGACGAAATATTTATATCGGTTCAACCAAACACAAGCTATTTCTTTTGATTAAACTTCTTACAAAAGTCTTTTTCTTAGTATTCTTCTTTGCGTCTTTGCGACGGCAGTCGCCTAGGTCGCGAAACCCTCCTGCAGCGCTGCCTCGCCTTTGCGCGAAACAAAATAATATTTGTGCAATCTTGTCTATTGTAATAGCTTTTTTCCCTGTTCTTCTTAAGAAGACGTTCCCTACATAAAACTATCCGCTCTTACTCAGATCAGTTGATCTAAGTAAGAGCGGTCTAGCGGGTCTTCAGGTTGCAACCAGACTGCCGGAAGGAACTCCGAGCTTGCCTAGCCACTTAGTCTAACTTAGTCTTACTAAAAGACTAAGGCTAGCTTCTAGAGAACAGCCCCGGCGCACAGCCGGCTAACTGCAACCTGATGACCCATGGGTTTACTACTTTCTATCATGGGCATCACCTCCTTGTTGCCTAAACGGTCTTAGTCTCAAAAAGGCAGAGTTTTTAGCTCTGGGTTATTCACCTTTACTCAATATAACACATATTCATGATTTGTCATTAGTACAAGAACAAATAACAAAAAACCCCGCCATTCGGCGGGGAAAACTTAGCTATGAAACGCTAGGAATAGGAAGACTATTACAAAGCGTTACCGCGAGGCAGAACTTCCTCGGGGAATACAAATTTTTCGTGAGGCTGATCTTGAGGAGCCATCCAAGCACGGATGCCTTCGTTGAGCAAAATGTTCTTGGTATAGAAGGTTTCAAACTCTGGGTCTTCTGCCGCACGTAATTCTTGCGACACGAAGTCATATGCCCGCAGGTTGAGTGCCAAACCGACAATGCCAACTGCACTCATCCACAAGCCTGTGACTGGTACAAACAACATGAAGAAGTGCAACCAGCGCTTGTTGGAGAAAGCAATCCCGAAGATCTGTGACCAGAAACGGTTTGCCGTCACCATTGAGTAGGTTTCTTCGGCTTGGGTGGGGTTGAAGGCGCGGAAGGTGTTCGCTGCATCGCCGTCTTCAAACAAGGTGTTTTCTACTGTTGCACCGTGGATGGCACACAGCAGCGCTCCACCGAGTACACCCGCAACGCCCATCATGTGGAAGGGGTTGAGTGTCCAGTTGTGGAACCCTTGTAAGAACAACAGGAAGCGGAAAATTGCTGCCACTCCAAAGCTGGGGGCGAAGAACCAGGAAGACTGTCCCAAGGGGTACATCAAGAAGACGCTGACGAATACCGCAATTGGTGCAGAAAATGCTATGGCGTTGTAAGGACGAATCCCTACCAAACGTGCGATTTCAAATTGCCGCAGCATGAAGCCAATCAGACCAAAGGCTCCGTGCAGCGCCACGAATGGCCACAACCCGCCTAATTGGAACCAACGGGTCAAGTCCCCTTGTGCTTCTGGTCCCCACAACAGCAACAGTGAGTGTCCCATGCTGTCTGCTGGTGTAGATACAGCTACTGTTAGGAAGTTACAGCCTTCCAGATACGATGAGGCTAAGCCGTGCGTATACCAGCTTGTCACAAACGTCGTACCGGTCAACCAACCGCCTAGTGCTAGAAAGGCGCAGGGGAATAGTAATATTCCTGACCAACCTACGAACACGAAACGGTCACGCTTTAACCAGTCGTCTAATACGTCAAACCACCCTCTGCTACTAGGGGCGCGTCCAACTGCGATGGTCATTACAACAAATCTCCAAACTTTTATAATTACAGGTTTTCGGTTTCTCTATTCTAAGACTGACATTTGACTGCCTGCTTAAAACAGAAAGTTAACTGGGTTGTCAATCCAGTTTACAATTATTTACCGACTCTAATATATTCTAGGTAAGATTCTGTAATTTTTCCAGTGTATTTTTAATTTCTTTAACTAAATATATATAAATACGTCTAAATGTACGTTTTTAGGGAACTAATCCGGGTTGCCTGCTTGTCTATCTATGGGCACTTGTTGCGACGCTACTTTAAACAGGTGCTGGCGGGAGCAACGCACTGCCTCTGCTACTTCCAACTTAGACTTGCGAGCTAACATTAAAATGAGTTCTACAGTTAAATTTGATTAAGGCTAAATGTTTACCATCGACTTAACCCTAAGAAACACAGCTTTCCCTATATCCATAGAACGTAAGTCAGCTGAGGAAGCCCAGGAGATTTATCAGCGCATTTTGACAGCGATCCGCTCTGGCAACCCTGATATTGTGGAATTAGAGAGCGAAGGCAAGACAGAGAAAAAAGTTGCCGTACGCGCCAGTGAAATTTCTGGGGTGCAGCTGACTCAGAAAGATGGTTCAGCCGCTGGAACTGGCAGACCACCTGGTTTCTTCGCTATAGGTGCTGAGTAACCATCTGGTAGTGTACTCATGGCGGAACTAGGCATTGAGGTCAAGGATTTAAACTTTAGCTGGTCGTCGGGAGAGAATGTTATAAAGTCTTGCTCTCTAGAAGTCCCCAGAGGTGAATTTTGGATGCTCTTGGGTACAAACGGCTCAGGCAAATCCACGTTACTCAGACTGCTGGCGAGGCTATTAACTCCCCAGTCTGGTGAAATTGGACTTTTGCATCCTGTGGGCTTTGTCTTCCAAAATCCTGACCATCAACTGGTGATGCCAACAGTTGGTGCTGATGTGGCTTTTGGGCTGGTGGAGGAAAAACTGCCACCAGCTGCTGTCAGAGATCGCGTTGAGGAGGCGCTAGGGGCGGTAAATTTACTATCACTGCAAAAACGTCCGATCTACGCTTTGAGTGGTGGACAGAAACAGCGAGTTGCGATCGCTGGCGCTTTAGCCCGTCGCTGTGAAGTCTTATTGTTAGATGAACCGACTGCTTTACTCGATCCAGATAGCCAATTGGAATTAGTAGCTGCTGTCCGCCGCCTAGTCAAAAGTCGGGGTATTACAGCCCTCTGGGTAACCCATCGCTTAGACGAGTTGAATTACTGTGACGGTGCTTTACTACTAGAAAGGGGTTCTTTAGTGGATCGGGGTGAACCGCAGCGCCTCAAACGACGCCTGATGGAATTGCACGACGAAAGTTCACCAAACTTAGGGGTGTAAGTCAAGAAAAGTCAAAAGTTAAAAGTTAAAAGTTAAAAGTTAAAAGTTAAAAGTTAAAAAAATTCTTTTGACTTTTGAACGCCAGTCACCTGCAGGAAGGTAACCCTCCTGCAGGTGACTTTTTGATCGGCTTGTTGTTTTTGGCTTCTTGCCTACAGCCCTTATATGCCTTTTTTTTTGTAACATAGTGTTACAAGGAATGATTGAATTACTATAAATCTTATGAATGAATTTTGTTAACTTTAGAAAATTGTGATTCAACATCATGTCCCGTTTCTCACCTCAAGCCGTTTTGCTTGTGGACGGCTACAACATCATCGGCGCTTGGTCTTGCTTGAAAAAAACCCGTGATACTGCCGGACTAGAGGCAGCACGTTACGAACTGATTGAAGCTTTAACCAGCTACAGTGCGTTTGCGGGTTATGACACTCAAATTGTGTTCGATGCCCAATATCAAAATACCTGTAGCAACAAAGAAATGATTACTGAGCTTTTATCAGTTCATTTTACAGAGTTCGGGCAAACAGCAGACACTTACATTGAAAAAGTCTGTGCATCTTTACGCTCAACAATCGCCCAATCTCTTATTTCTCGCATGATTGTTGCCACCTCAGACCGACCGCAGCAGTTGATGGTACAGGGTTACGGGGCTGAATGGATGTCAGCGCACCAACTGTGTTATGAGGTACAAGCAAGCGTTTGTCGGGCGCGGCAAAAATATAAACCAGGAAAACAGTCCAACACAAGGTTTTTAGCTAATTCTATCGACGCTAAGGCACGTCAGCGTTTAGCTGAATTGCGGATGGGTAAATAGTGCTGAATTAAATAGTGCTGACTTTTAAGTAGTGAAGTCCTCAGTAGAACGTTTCTGTGACAGCGTTGAAAACTTTGTTTGCAGTTTCCTCGTGAACCTTGAGAGGAAGTGTGAACCGCAAAGGCTTGCAAATACTAGTGTTTCGCCTCTCCCAAAAAAAAATTGCAAAATTTTTTCCAAAAGTACTTGCCATATCCTAGTCTTAGCCTTACTATAAGAAATCGGAGCGTTCCTCAGTAGCTCAGTGGTAGAGCGATCGACTGTTAATCGATTGGTCGCTGGTTCGAATCCAGCCTGGGGAGTTAAACAAACAAGAAAATAAAGTGGTGAGAAATTTGCAGTCCGAAAGACTGGACTAGCAGGTGAAAGCAGTGAACAGTACCAGCCGCAGTGACTCACTGATAACTGTTAACTGATAACTGTTAATCAGCCCAGCGCTTAGCGCGTTCTACTGCCTTTTGCCAAGTAGCGAATTCCAAAGCGCGATTTCTTCCCACACCAGGCTCAAATACGCGGTCAATTTGTCGTTGGCGCACTAGTGCCGCATAGCTATCCCAAAATCCTGCCGCAAGCCCTGCGGCAAATGCGATACCTTGCACAGTCATCTCGCGCATCACAGGACGTTCAACTGGAATTCCCAATACATCTGCTTGGAACTGCATGAGGAAGTTGTTCTCGCAAGCACCACCGTCCACGCTAAGCCGTTCAATGGAAATACTGTTGGATGCATTAATTGCCTGCACGACTTCTTGAACCTGGTAAGCCACTGCCTCGAGTACGGCGCGTACCAAATGCTCGCGTTGTGCCATTGCGGTAATGCCGAAAAACGCTCCCCTAGCAGTCATATCCCAATGAGGTGCGCCCAGTCCACTAAATGCAGGCACAAAGTAAACCCCACCATTATCTGCAACTCGATTTGCGATCGCCTCAGTTTCGGCAGCAGTTGCAATCAGCTTGATGCCATCACGCAACCACTGGATGCACGCTCCACTAGTAAAGATGCTGCCTTCTAATGCATATCCCACATCTAAAGTACCATCGCTATTTGCTTGAGTCCATGCCAGGGTACTTAAGAGTTGATGCTGGGAACGCACGATTTCAGAACCAGTGTGAGCGACCAAAAAGCTTCCTGTGCCGTAGGTACATTTCATTAAACCTGGCTCATTGCAGCCATGTCCAAATAAAGCAGCCTGTTGGTCTCCTAAAATGGCGGTGATGGGAATCTCAACCCCCAATAAGCTCGCATCAGTCACTCCAAATGTTCCCAAACTGGGCTGAATATGCGGCAGGATATGAGCAGGAATCTTAAACAGATTTAACAGTGCCTCATCCCACTCACAAGTTGCGAGATTCATCAGCATTGTACGGCTGGCGTTGCTGTGGTCGGTAGCATGAACTTTCCCACCCGTTAGATTCCACAGCACCCAAGTATCAATTGTCCCAGCTAAGAGGTTTTTGAGGTCAACGCCTGCAAAATGTTCTAAGAGGCATGACAACTTTGTAGCTGAAAAGTAGGCATCGATGATCAGCCCAGTGCGATCGTAAATCTCCTGAGCATATTCTTGTTGCAACTGATGGCAAAGAGGAGCAGTGCGGCGATCTTGCCATACAATCGCCCGATGGAGGGGTTGCCCAGTGGTTTTATCCCAAATCAAGCAAGTTTCGCGCTGCACAGTTAGCCCGATCGCAACAATTTCACCTGGGGCAATTTGGGCATTTTGAATTGCAGTTTGCATCACCCAGCAAGTCGCCTGCCAGATTTCCATAGGGTCATGCTCTACCCATCCAGGCTGAGGATAGTATTGTGTCAGTTCTTTATATGCCTGAGCAACAATCTTGCCGTCTGCGTTAAACACAAAGGCACGGTTGCCTGTTGTACCCAAATCCAATGCCAGGATATAGCCCGATTCTTGCATAGAAATTGAGAGAATATTCCTGTGATAATAGCTTAAATTAACGACTCATGGCAAAGCCCCAATCGTAAGGTGGGCATTGCCCATAAAAGGCTATGTGATTGACTTTTGAGAGATTAATGAGCAATGCCCACCCTACAAAAAACCGCTCTCTTACTAACGCCAATGACAAAGCCCCAAGGCGTAAGGCACAAGGGGCTTTTGTATCAGTTATTGAAGGGCGATTGCGCGGATCGCACTGGGCTAAAGCCCAATCGCCCAAAGGGTGGCTCCTCTGGAGCATCGCTTACTTGAGTTTTACCCAAGCTTTGTTTTATCACCTAGGTGAACGTGTCGGTGTCGGTGATGCACCTGTGCCTGTGCCTGGGGATGTAGACGAGCCAGAGCCAGAACCTGTGCCTGTGCCTGTGCCTGGGGATGTAGACGAGCCAGAGCCAGAACCTGTGCCTGTAGGTGAAGGTGAAGTTGTGGGTTTAGGTTTCTTTTTACTTGTGCCAGGTCTAGCTGTAGTTGTGGGTTTAGGTGAGGGTGTAGTTGTTGTGGGTTTAGTCGTTTGTGCTTGGACTAGTGATGGAAAGCTAGCAACAGGTATGGCACTTGCCACACCAAAAATGAGGGAGACTGCTATGGATCTAACAAGTTTACTCATATTCATGGTCACTCCTCTTCAACATTAAAGTAAAAACTTCTCCCTGATTTTATACCTGATGTCGTCACAATAAACTAGTATTACGATATCTTTTCAAGGTAGTCTAATTAATACTTCCCCAGTAATAGCTGTTAGTATTTTCACTCTTTTGTTTTATTTTTTACTAGCAGCAAGCCTAGACCTAAAACACTTATAGCAACAGCGTTACCTGTTTCTGGAACCGAACGGGTGAAACTGACATTATCAATAGATAAAGAGCCGATTTCGCCTCTACCTAAAGTCTGAAAACTTCCTATTAATGAATCACCAGCTTCAGCAACGACTCCAAAAAAACCATTTTTTGGTAAAACATCAGAGGAACCGAAAATACCCCTAACGCTAAACAATTTATCAGCGTAATCTCCAGTCAATAAATTCCCAAAGTCAAAACCAAATCCCTCTATAGGAGTAGGGAAGGTGAACTGTTCAACACTCCCAGGGAAAGCTAAACCTACACGCAAAGCGCCTTGAGACACTTCTGCACCGCCAAAGAATCCAGAGTCTACAAATTTAAGCCCACTTGGAAAAATCCTGTCCGTTTCTACAAACCCGTTTGGGGCTGAGTTAAAGTCTTCGGTAAGAATTGATTTTCCTGCGATCGCACTGTTCCAAGTATCACGATCAGTAAAAAGCTGATAGGCTGAAGCACGTTCCGCCACCAATCCAATCAGTAATGCAACTCCTATAGCAGTCGCTGTCATTGTTCTTTTGAGTTTTAACATCTCGCGGCTTTTTGATGAGTATATGGGACTTACGCAAAACAAACGTTTTGTAGGGGCAATTCATGAATTCAACCCAATACTTCAAAGGATAAGGCAGACCTAACCCCCCTAGCCCCCCTTCCCTATAAGGGAATGGGGGAAACTACCTCCCCTCTCCTGCAAGGAGAGGGGCACCTGGAGAGGTTAACCGAGAAGTATTGGAATTCACCCTACAAAACGTTTGTTATTTCAGACATTTTCTGCGTAAATCCTGGTATATTTCAACCAATCACAGGTAAGCCGGAGAGCGCCATCGCTATCTCTTCAGTTCTGTACTCAGTATCGCGTAACAATCCAGCCTCATAATCCATGTATGCCTGCATATCAAAGTGACCGTGACCGCACAGGTTGAAGAGAATAGTTTTGCTTACTCCTTCTTCCTTGCAGCGCAGTGCCTCATCGATTGCTCCCTTCACTGCATGGTTGGCTTCCGGAGCAGGTAAAATGCCTTCAGCACGGGCAAAGGTCAGACCAGCCGCAAAACAGTCAAGTTGTGTGAAAGCTCTTGTTTCAATCAGACCTAACTCAACAACATGACTCAGCAGAGGAGCCATACCGTGATACCGTAACCCGCCAGCATGGATGCCTTGGGGGACAAAGGAACTACCCAACGTGTGCATCTTGACAAGAGGCGTCAGATGTGCAGTATCGCCAAAGTCATATGTATATTTGCCCTTAGTTAATGTTGGGCAAGCAGCTGGTTCAACTGCCACAAATTTGATATCACTTTGCTCACCTCGCAGCTTTGCACCCATGAAAGGAAAAGCAATACCAGCAAAGTTACTACCGCCACCTGTACAGCCGACAATAATATCTGGATAGTCACCTGCTTGTTCTAGTTGTGTCTGTGCTTCTTGACCAATGACAGTTTGATGATGCAGCACATGATTCAACACGCTACCTAAAGCATATTTCGTCTTGTCATCTTGAACTGCCACTTCCACCGCTTCACTGATGGCGATGCCTAAACTGCCAGTGCTATCAGGGTTTTCTTGGAGAATTTTCCGCCCTGCTTCAGTTTCATCACTCGGGCTTGCGATTACCCGCGCACCAAAAGATTCCATAAAAGCACGACGGTATGGCTTTTGCCGATAGCTGACTTTCACCATGTAAACCACAACTTCTAAGCCAAAAAAAGCACCAGCAACCGCCAGCGAAGAACCCCATTGCCCTGCACCTGTTTCGGTAGTTAGGCGCTTTACCCCTGCTTGCTTGTTGTAGTATGCTTGTGGGATAGCTGTATTAGGTTTGTGGCTACCCGCCGGACTGACACCTTCATATTTGTAGTAAATCTTGGCAGGGGTATCAAGGGCTTTTTCCAATCGTCGGGCGCGGTAAAGTGGAGTTGGTCGCCACTGACGGTAAATTGATTGGACTTCGTCAGGAATTTCAATCCAGCGTTCAGTGCTGACTTCTTGCGAAATCAGCTGCTGTGGGAACAAGGGTTCTAAGTCTTTTGCTGTTATCGGCTGATATGTAGCCGGGTGCAGCACTGGTGGCATGGGCTTGGGCAAATCAGCTTGGATGTTGTACCAAGCTGTGGGCATTTGGTTTTCGCTAAGCGTGTATTTGATAGTGTCCATAGGTGAAAAACTGTTGCTATAGATTGTTATAGGAATCCTAAATCATTTATGAAAAATCTTGAGTAGTGTAGGGTGGGCACTGCCACTAAAACCCGAATATAGTGGGCAGAATCTGACTGGCAGTGCCCACTCTACGTGTGTTTCAAAAATCAAATAGGATTCCTATATATTTATCGCATTAAGAAAGCGGCAAGCCAACTGTTTACATTGCTTGCCTTGCTTTTGCTAGAAGAAATGCTGTGGAAAATTCATTCTTATTTTCAAAAATTGTTTGGCATTAAACCATGATTTTTTTTTAGATTATTTTTAAATTGTTTGTTTGAATTATTGCCGTTTTCAATTGAGTGCAATTGAGAATGTCATTGCCTGCATCGCCATAGAGGGTATCATATCCGGCTGCGCCATTGAGATTATCGTTGCCTGCACCGCCCTATAAAGTCTCATCTGCGCTAGTGCCAATCAGGGTATCATTGGCATTGGAACCTGAAAAACTCATAACTGATGTTCCTTTGTAGTTTTTGTTTTGCGGTGGTCTTAACCGCTTCTGTTATTTCATAAGGGTGAGTCTTACTTTTTATCAAAAGCGCCGTAATACCCCTTCCTCAACGAAGTAGGGAGGGGATATAAGGCGGACAATAACGAAAGCATTCCCGAACGAAGATGAGCGTTGCTCAAAGAGTGAGTGGGGTGCTTGAGGAATTGTCTCTCTCCGGGTTGGGTAACGAGTCAATCCAGTCCTCTATAAGTTGAGTCATAGATTTTTCTCGTTGTTCTGCTAATAACTTCAGCTTATTAAAACGTCGTGGTGTAGTACGAATTCTGATATATTCTGATTTCATTTTGTTTCCTATTTATTTCCTATTATGTTAATGTAATGATATCACAAATAGGAAACAAGGAGGTGAAGGGCGCAGTGCTAGTACTAGAGTACAAAATTAAGGGTAAGCAACAACAATATAGAGCAATTGATGAAGCTATTAGAACTACTCAATTCATCAGAAATAAGGCTATTCGTCACTGGATGGATGCACCTCGTGAATCCAAGATTGACAAAATTGCTCTAAACAATTACTCTACAGCGCTGCGTAAAGAATTTGCATTTGTAAAAGATTTAAATTCAATGGCTTGTCAGGCTGCAACAGAAAGAGCGTGGTTATCTATTGCTAGGTTCTACGACAATTGCAAGTCTGATAAACCTGGTAAGAAGGGATTTCCACGCTTTCAAAAAGACAACCGTTCTGTTGAGTATAAGACTAGTGGATGGTCGCTACACCCAACTAAAAGGCGCATATCCTTTACCGATAAGAAAGCTGTTGGTGAAGTTAAGTTGTTAGGAAAGTGGGATATTCATACTTTCCCTGTCAAATTAATCAAGCGAGTTCGATTAGTTCGTAAAGCTGACGGCTACTACTGTCAATTTGCAGTTGATATTGAAGTTAAGCCCGAACAGAGAACGGGTAATGGTGAGATAGGTCTCGATGTCGGACTTGAGTTTTTCTATTCTGATTCAAATGGGCATCATGAAGAAAATCCAAGGTTTCTTCGTAAAGCTGAGAAAGCCATAAAACACGCTCAACGTCAGATTTACAAAAAGGAAAAAGGCAAAAACCAACGACGAATAGCTAGACGGAGATATGCAAAGAAGCATTTAAGAGTAAATAGGCAACGGAATGAACACGCTAAGAGAATAGCGCGTAACGTATGTAAAGCTAACGCTTTAGTCGCCTATGAAAACTTAAATGTTAAAGGCATGGTAAAGAATCACTGTCTTGCCAAGTCCATTAATGATGTGGCTTGGGGTCTATTTCGTCGTTGGTTAGAATATTTTGCTGTTAAGTTTAACACTACAGTTGTACCAGTCAACCCTAGCATGACATCTCAAAAGTGTTCGGATTGTGGTGCAATTGTGAAAAAATCTCTTTCAACTCGCACCCATAAATGTAGTTGTGGATGCGAGTTGCAAAGAGATGTGAACGCAGCGATAAATATTCTAAATCGCGGCATCGCTAGGGATGGGCAGTCCCGAAGTAACGCTGTAGGAGTTGCGACCACTACGCTACTTGGGGCAACCCTGGTAGAGCAAGTTGCAACGTAGATTACAGAATCCCCATCCTCAGCCGTCAGGCAGGGTGGGGAGTGTCAAGCACTTAAGATTGCCAACAAGTTCGGTGAAATTTGCCCGTGCTTAGCACCATCGTCAAGCTTTTTCCTCAGTCATGCGATTGGCTTTGCCACTGCCCTTGGGCGATCGCCAACTACAACGACAATTTCAAAGTCATCGCATAGTAACTCAAATAGCAAAGCTATTTTTGGACTGGTGCTATCCTTTTAAGTAATCAACGACATGTACAGCGCCAGCACTGGCACAAAATCTTTACATGACTTCCGGATCGCTTCCTTCCAACCCTTTTGTGGCTGCGGGAATGATTGAAGACTCTACACTATTTGTGGGTCGTAAGGATGAATTACGGGCGATCGCCTCTCGGATGAGCGGTGTACAGCCAACAAGCATTAATGTTGTTGGTGACAAGCGCATTGGAAAATCATCGTTACTATATCACTTTTTCCTGACATGGCAGCAACGAGTCAACGATCCCAGCCGCTATGTGGTGATTTACCTGTCGCTTCAAGATGGAAAGTGTCAAACTGAGATTAGTTTCTATAAAGCAGTAGCTGAAGAGTTAGTGACGCTCCTACACCAACCCTAACGGGTATGGTGTAGGCTTCTCAGGCATT